>CADEFY010000096.1 GCA_902826705.1 uncultured bacterium | reverse complement strand
GTCGCGAGCGTGCATGGAGACTCACCGCGGGGGCGGGTGTGCTCGGGGGCACGCATGACTTGTATCACGGGGGTTCGCGAGCGCCGTGCATGCCGCAGGAGGCGCAAACGCATGGCGCGGCGGCAACTCGCGAAGGACTCTCTTCGATGTCGCGCGACGAAGCGGCTCTGGCGCGTCCAGGGGCACGCGAGCTCGGCACCCGCGGACTCGATCAGGAACGCGCCGAGAGGCTGTCAAGGGCCGATTCATGCGCGATCGATCGCAGAGACGACGATCGACTCAGCCCGACCACTCGGGTTCGAGGATCCGGGGTCCTCGTCGAGCTCGAGAGAGGAGCGGCCGCCGCTGGACGCTGCTGCCGCTGCACGCCGCTGCCGCTGCGCGCCAACGCCAGTGCGTGCCTCGGCCGCCACTCGCCCCCATCGCGCGCCGACCCACCATCCCGCGCACGAGCACCCCGACTTGCAGTCCACCCTACGCCCTATTAGGGTGCCCTGACTCCGAGGCGCGAATCGGCCTCGGACCCCGTTTCGCAGCCGCTGCGGTGCGCCCGCAGCCTGCCGCGCCGCTCGCCAGCCCACCCGCTCCGAAGGCCCACGCGATCATGCACTCGCCTGCCCCGCAGCGCACCGCGCACACGACCCGCTCGCTGTTCGAGATCCACCGCTGGGTCTTCATCTCGCTGGGGCTGTTGGCCTTCGCGCTCGGCGCCGTCGGCGTGTTCGTGCCCGGCATGCCCACCACGGTCTTCCTGCTGATCGGCTCGTTCTTCCTGGCCCGCAGTTGCCCCGGCCTGCGCGACAAGCTGCTCGCCAAGCCGATGTTCAAGCCCTACGCGCGCTTCGTGGTGCCGGGCGGGCAGATCACGCGCCGCGACCGCATCACCGGGCTCACGGGCATGTGGGCGGCGATCACGCTGAGCACGGTGGTGCTGGCGATCACCGTGCACCCGGCCTGGTGGGTGCCGTCGCTCATGGTGATGAGCGGCGCGGTCGGGTCCTGGTTCATCGTGCGCGTCTGGGGGCGCTGACACGGCGCTCCTCGCGCGGCGAGTCTGCCGCGCCCAGTGCACCTCCGGCCGCGGTCGTCGTGGCCCCTCCAGCGGCCACACCCACCGGACTTGCGACGCGGCGCGCCCGCGGTGTTCAATCCGCGATCCGCGCCGCCGCAACCAGCCCGGCAGGCGCCCGCGCGCGATCCGGCGCGCCGCCCCGCACGCCCACACGGAGGAGTCATGAAGGTCGCGGTGCTCATGGGAGGTCGCTCGTCCGAGCGCGAGATCTCGCTGCGCACGGGGCGTGGAGTGGCGCAGGCGCTGCGTGAGCTCGGACACGACGTCCGATCGATCGACGCCGCCGACGGCGCGCTGCTGCCTGCGGGCGAGGAAGAGGCCGCCGCACGGCCGCTCGCCGAGGTCGCCAAGCTCCCCTTGAGCGCGATGCTCGCCGCGATCCAGACCGATGCCGTGCGCGAGGCCGACGTGGTGTTCGTGGCGCTGCACGGCACATACGGCGAGGACGGCACGATCCAGGCGGCGCTCGAACTGGCGGGCAAGGTGTACACGGGCTCCGGCGTGCTCGCGAGTGCGATCGCGATGGACAAGGCGATGAGCAAGCGCATCTTCGAGCGCGAGGCGATCCCCACGCCGCACTGGGTGCTGGTCGAGGCCGGCGTGCCGGCGAGCGCGCTGCAGACGCGCGACCTCGGCGGATTCCCGCTCGTCGTCAAACCCAACGCCGAGGGCTCCACCGTGGGGCTGTCGATCGTGCGCCACCCCTCCGAACTCGACGCGGCGCTCGAGAAGGCGGCCGCGTCCGAGGGTCCGATCCTCGTCGAGAAGTTCATCGAGGGCCGCGAGCTCACGGTCGCGATCGTCGGCGAGGAGGCGTTCCCGATCGTCGAGATCGAGCCCAAGAGCGGCTTCTACGACTACACCGCCAAGTACACCAAGGGCATGACGCGCTACACGTGCCCGGCCGAGCTCGACAAGACGCTCGCGCGCCACGTGCGCGAGCTGGCCGTCGAGGCCGCGCAGGTGCTCGGCTGTCGCGGCGTCTCGCGCGTCGACATCCTGCTCGACGATGGCGACGAGCCGCACGTGCTCGAAGTCAACACCATCCCCGGCATGACGCCGACCAGTCTCGTGCCCATGGCCGCTGCGGCCAAGGGTCTGTCGTACTCGCAGCTCGTGGCCCGCATCCTCGACCTCGCACTCGCCGAGGCCCGTCATCGGGCGCCGGCGCGCTCGCGCTGATCCACCCCCAGAGAGACCCCCGACATGGACCGTACGCTCAGCTTCTACCAGCAACTCGTCGACGCACATGGCGTCCCCGGATTCGAGGGCGATGTCGCGGCGATCATGGCGCGCCGGCTCGCGGGCGTGGGTAGCATCTCGCGCGACCGACTCGGCAGCTTCATCTGCGAGAAGGTGGGGGACTCCAAGGGCCCGCGCGTCATGCTGGCCGGCCACCTCGACGAGGTGGGCTTCATGGTCAAGTCAGTCACCAAGGAGGGCTTCGTCAAGTTCCTCCCGCTGGGCGGCTGGTGGGGGCATGTCGTCCTGGGCCAGCGACTGATCATCAAGACGCGCAAGGGCGACGTACTCGGCGTGGTGGGCAGCAAGCCGCCGCATGAGCTGCGCGACGAGGACCGCAAGAAGGTCCTCGAGATCAAGGACATGTACATCGACGTGGGCGCCGCAGCCGACTGGGACGTGCGCAAGAAGCTCGACATCCGCCCCGGTGATCCGATCGTGCCCGACGCACAGTTCACGCCGCTCGCCAACCCCAACCTGCTGCTCGCCAAGGCGTGGGACAACCGCATGGGTTGCGCCGTGGCCGCCGAAGTGGCGCTGCGCCTCAAGGGCCAGAAGCATCCCAACACGGTGCTCGCGGTGGCCACCGTGCAGGAGGAGGTCGGGCTTCGCGGCGCGGCGACGTCCGCGTGGAAGACCGATCCCGATGTCGCGTTCGCGATCGACGTCGGCATCGCACACGACACGCCCGGCACCGAGGGTGACGAGAAGCTGGGCGGCGGGCCGCTCATCGTGGTCTACGACGCCACGGCGATCCCCAACCGAGGGCTCTTCGACCTGATCTGCGACACGGCGGCCAAGCTGAAGATGCCGCTCCAATTCGAGTCCGTGGAACGCGGCGGCACCGACGCCGGCCGCATCCACATGAGCCGCGAGGGCGTGCCCAGCCTGTCGCTCGGTGTGGCGGCGCGCTACATCCACAGCCACGTCAGCATCATCGACCGGCGCGACCTCGAGAAGCTGATCCAGTTGCTCGTGGCCACCGTCAAGCGGCTCGACAAGAAGACCGTCGCGCAGCTCGTGCGCTGAGTCCGGGGGCCCTGTGGCGCTGCGCATCTATGACACGCTGACGCAAGCCAAGCGCGAGTTCGTCCCGGTCACGCCGGGGCAGGTGACCATGTACGTGTGCGGCATGACCGTGCAGAACAAGCCGCACGTGGGGCACATCCGTTCCTCACTCTCGGCCGAGCTCATGCGCCGCTACCTCGAGCACCTCGGCTTCAGCGTGCGCTACGCCTACAACTTCACGGACATCGACGACAAGATCATCGAGCGTGCTTCGCAGGAGAGCGTGGGCTGGGAGTCGGTGAGCGAACGCAACATCGCCGCCTACCGGCAGTTCGCCGACCTGCACAACATCAAGCAGGCCACCGTGTATCCGCGGGCCACCGAGCACATCGCCGAGATGCACGCGATGATCGCGCGTCTGATCGACCGCGGGCATGCCTACGCGGCTGGCGGCGACGTCTACTTCGAGGTCCGCAGCAAGGCCGACTACGGCAAGCTGTCCAACCGGCGCGTCGACGAGCTGCGTGAGGGCTATCGGATCGAGCCGGGCGAGATCAAGAAGGACCCGCTCGACTTCGCGCTCTGGAAGGGCGCCAAGCCGGGCGAGCCCGCGTGGGAGAGCCCGTGGGGACCAGGGCGGCCCGGATGGCACATCGAGTGCTCGGCGATGGCCATGAAGCACCTCGGCGAGACGATCGACATCCATGGCGGCGGCCAGGACCTGATCTTCCCCCACCACGAGAACGAGATCGCGCAGAGCGAGGCGTGCACGGGCAAGCCGTTCGCCAACTTCTGGTGCGAGAACGGGCTCGTGAACCTCTCGGGCTCCAAGATGTCCAAGAGCGTGGGCAACTTCTTCTTCATCGAGGACATCGCGGCCAAGGTCGATCCCGAGATCACGCGCTTCTACCTGCTCTCCACGCACTACCGCAGCCCGATCGAGTTCAGCCTCGAGCGGCTCGAGGAGGCGGGCGTGGCGTACGCGCGCCTGCGCGGCCCGCTCGAGCGCACCCAGGCGTGGACCGCCGCCGATGGCCCCGCCCCCGGGGGCGCGCTGGGGGAGGCGGTCGCCACCGCCGAGCGGCTGTTCCATGAGGCCATGGACGATGACTTCAACAGCGCCGCCGCCGTGGGCCACCTGTTCGACCTCGCACGGGCGATCAATCGCGCCCTCGACGAGGGCGGAACGAGTGAGGCGACGCAGGGCGCCCGTCGGTTGCTGGCGCTGGGCGGGATCCTGGGACTGTTCTGGAAGGCGCCGGCGACCGATGCGGCCTGGCCCGCCGAGGTCCTGGCGCTGGCCGAGGAGCGCGTCGCCGCTCGGGCGGCCAGGGACTGGAAGCGCTCCGATGCGCTCCGGGACCAGCTCGCCGCCCTCGGCGTGCTGGTCGAGGACAGCGGGCAGGGCCAGAAGCTCAAGCGCCGCTAGGCGTTAGGGCCACCTGACGCCGCGTGTCCCGCGGCCCCCCCGTGAGGCGTCACCGGCCGGCCTGCGAGAGCTCTCATCCGTAGTGCGCCAGGCCGGACGCGCCCGGAACATTCTTCTTGCCCTCGTGAGGCCCGGAGGCCTAGCCTTCTGTTCGAGCCCGGGCGTCGATGTGCCGCGACTCGTGCGAGATCCCTGACCGGGAAGCTCGCTCGCGTCCCGGCCCATCCGCTCGGGCCGTTCTGCACAGAGCACCGTGAGACTGGGTTCCAGGAAAGGACCTCATGCTGCAGCTCCACACACGGCGATGGTGGACCATCGTCCTCGCTTCCTCCCTGGCGATCACGGTCGTGTCGACCTCCCCGCAGTCCGCGCAGGCCAACGGCGACTACGGGATCGACAGCGACTACGACTTCCGTGCTCCGGGCTCCAATCCGCCTCCCACGGGAGCCGGGGACCCGGACATGCCCTCGGGTGCTCCGCGACCGACCGGTCGCAGTGGGCGTCAGCCGGGCACGGTCGGATCGTTGCGTGGGCAGCTCGCACCCCCGAGCAGCCTGACGGAAGAAGAGGTCTGGACGATGCGTCTGTGGATCGCCCTGCGTTCCCTGCGCGCGGTCGCGTTGCACCGCTAGCCGCGCTCGAGGACACCGCAAGCACTCCGCTAGACGAGAAGACGACTGGAGACGGGCGACCCGATGGACGACCGGAATCCGATCGCACATCTCGAATCGAGGCTCGTGCGCGCAGCCGCCGGTGAGGCGGCTGCGGCACTGGCCGACCTCGAGATGCTGGCTGATCTCTACATCCAGGCGGACAGTCACCTGCCCGCGCTCGAGACGCTGGACCGGCTGCTCTCGCTGCCGGAAGCGCGCACGTTGTCGCGCGCGCGGCGGATCGCGCTCGAGTGCAAGGCGGTGGAGTGCCGTATCGCGCGCGGCGACTGCCAGGCGGCGCTGGCGCAGTGCCGTGAGCTGCTCGCCGATCCGGCGGTGCACGATTCGCCAGCGCTGGTGGCGCGGCTGCACCTGCTCTGCGCACGGGCCAACCTCCAGCTCGGCCACATCGCGGAACTGCGGGCCAGCAGCCAGCACGCGCTGGCCGTGGCGGAGAGCGCAGGCGATCTGTCGGCCTCGGCGATCGCGCTCATGCACCTCGGCGTGGCGCACTACCGCGAGGGCGACCTGTCGCTGGCGCGCGACGTGAGCGAGCAGGCGCTGGCGCTGTTCCGCCGGCTCTCCGATGTGCAGAACGTGGCCCGCGTGCGCAACAACCTCGGGCTGATCCACAAGAACCTCTGCGAGTGGTCGCTGGCGCTGTCGCACTTCGAGTCCGCGCTGGCGGTCTACCGCGAGCACGGCATGTTCGCCGAGTCGGCGCGGCCCCTCATGAACCTCGGCATCGTGCTGCAGAAGCGCGGCGACTGGGCCGAGGCCGAACGGCGCTATCGCGAGTGCGAGCAGGTGCTGCAGCAGACCGGTGACGACACGCTGCTCGCGCTGGTCGCCATCGGGTTGGGCAACGTGGCGCGGCTCCAGCGCCGGTTCCCCGATTCCGAGTCGCATCTGCGCGTGGCGCTCGAGCGCGCCCGGCGCACGGGCGCTCGCCGTGCCGAGGTGCTGGCGCTCGAGTTCCTCGGTGAGCTCGATGCCGATCGCGGGCGCCCCGAAGCCGCGCTCGCGCGCTATCAGGACGCGCTCACGCTGGCGGCGCGCACCGCGCCCGAGGGCGACCTGGTGGTCGAGCTCGAGCGCCGTCGCGCCGAGGCGCTCTGCGCGCTCGGCCGCCTCGACGAGGCCGATGCCGCGTGCGAACGCGCACGCCGGCTGGCGCGTGTGACCGACGACCGGCTCGAGCAGGCCGTGGCGCACCGCGTCGCGGGCGAGATCGCGCTGGCGCGCGGGCGTTCGCAGGAGGCGCTCGCCTCGTGGGCCACCGCCGACACGCTGCTGCGCGCCTGCGACGAGCGCTTCGAGACGGCGCGCCTGGCGCTGCTGCTCGGCCGCGCGGAGCGCGATCCCGCGGCCGGACGCCGCCATCTGTATCGCGCCTGCGCCGGCTTCGCCGAGCTCGAGTCCGCGCACTGGCAGGAGCAGGCCGAGGCCGAGCTGCGCCGTGTGCTCGAAGCCGCACCCACGCCCGCGCCGGCACGCGGCGAGTCGCTGCTCGGCCGGCGGCACCGCGCGCCGAGCCTGGTGGCCTGCTCGCCCGGCATGCGCCAGGTCGAGTCGCTGGCGCGCCGCGCCGCGGCCACTGAGCTGAGCGTGTTGATCCTGGGCGAGACTGGCACGGGCAAGGAACTGGTCGCGCGCACGATCCACTCGCTCTCGGGCCGGCTCGAGCGCCCGTTCCTCGCCGTCAACTGCGGCGCGCTGCGCGCCGAACTGGCGCTCTCCCAGCTGTTCGGGCACCGCCGCGGCGCGTTCACCGGCGCGCATGCCGAGGGCGTCGGGCTGGTCGAGGCCGCGCACGGCGGCACGCTGTTCCTCGATGAGACCGGGGAACTGCCGCTCGACGTGCAGGTGACGCTGCTGCGATTCCTCGAGACCGGCGAGTACCTGCGCCTCGGCGAGACGCAGGTGCGCCGCGCCGACGTGCGCATCATCGCGGCCACCAATCGGATCCTGCGTGGGGAGGAGGGCGAGCAGCGATTCCGCCGCGACCTGCTCTACCGGCTCAACGAGATCGAGATCCGCCTGCCGTCGCTGCGCGAGCGCGCCGCCGACATCGTGCCGCTGGCGCACCACTTCCTCACATTCTACGGCGGCCTCGAGGGCCCGCGTCTGGCGCCCGACGCCGAGGCGGTGCTGGCCAGCTACCCGTGGCCCGGCAACGTGCGCGAGCTCGAGAACGTCATGAAGCGCCTCGCGGCGCTGCACAGCGGCGCGATCGACGCGGCGGTCGTGCTGCCGCTGCTCTCGGGCGGCGAGGGCGACGCGGCTCCGACCACGTCCCGGCCCGAGTCGCGCGCGCGTGCGGAGCGCGATGCGATCCTGCTCGCCTGGAGCGAGGCCGCGGGCAACAAGTCGCGCCTGGCGCAGTTGCTCGGCATCAGCCGCAAGACGCTCTACGAGCGCATCCGCCGCCACGGCCTCACGCTGTAGCGGCGCCCGCGCGGCGCGTGTCACCTGCCGCGCCGTTGTCACCCCGGGGGTGACACCCCGCCTCGCGTTGCCGGACAACGACTTACCCGTGAGGCGCCCGCATCGGCTGTCACGTCGTGCCGGGTGACAACGCCGTGGACGCGCGGCTGACCCGCCGTTGACGATCGTCCGGCGCAGGTCCAGAACCTCTTGCCGAGCAACGGGTTGCCGCAGATCGCACGACCGGCGCGTGCGATCTGCAGCGACTGGCACGCGGGCTGCTCTAGTCCAACGCGAACACGGTGTCGCGAGGCGACTTGCGATACCAGCGGTGGTGAGGGGGCCCTTCTGGGGGAGTAGGGACCTCGGGCTTGGCGGGAACGCGCGAAGGGAATGCACCTCCATCGGCGTGCGTCCCGCCTGCCACCACCTCGACCGACTTCGTCCTTGTTGCAAGCGGGCGCTCCGGCGCCCGGGGCTCGTACCCGAAAGAGCAGCCATCGGGGACCCGCACGGCGGAACCGTCGCGCGCGACCCCGAAGATCACCTGAAGGGGGGATGGACGCTCACACCAGGTCGGCCTTGAAGCAGTGAGTGGCAGTACCGCAGTACAGGAAACGACGCACAAAAAAACTGAATACGCCCGGTCAACGAAGCCTTGAGAGCAAGGGAGTTCATCCCGGTCGCTCCCTGCTCTCTCGGGAAGAAGCGGTCAGAGGTTCGCCTCTGGCCGCTCTTCATTCTCCACCGACTTGACCTCCGGGCACGGGAATCCGCTTGCACGTCGGACCGGCGCTGGTAGCGTGCGGGACATGGAGACCTCCCGTTCGCAGTCCCGCTCGCGGTCCGCGCTCCGCGCGGCCGCCTCGAGCCTCGTGGCCTTCGTGGCGCTGTCGGCGTTCCTCGCCGGCTGCGGCGCCAAGCCCGAGACCTCGACGCCCGCCCCGTCCACGCCCGTCGCCGACACCCCGGCCCCCGCAGACCCCACGCCCGTCGCGGCCGCCGATCCCGCGGCCGACGCCAAGCAGCAGTTCGCCACCAAGTGCGCCACCTGCCATGGTCCCGACGGCCACGGCAACGGCCCCGCCTCGGCGGCGCTGAACCCCAAGCCGCGCAACTTCCACGACAAGTCCCAGATGGCGGGCCTGACGGACGCCGACCTGGTCCACTCCATCACCATGGGCAAGGGCGCGATGCCCAAGTGGGGCGGCGTGCTGACCGAGTCGCAGATCACTGCGCTGGTGGCGCACATCCGAGAGCTCGGCAAGACGCCCTGAGCCCACGGCCGCGCGCCCGGAACCTTGACGTCGCGGGAGCGGGGGGACTACTGTCCGCACCGCTTTTCGCGCCTCGGCGCGCGTGCTGGCGTAGCTCAATGGTAGAGCATCTCATTTGTAATGAGGGGGTTGGGGGTTCGAGTCCTCTCGCCAGCTTGTCTTCGCCAGCGCCTGTGTGGTGTGGAGGGATGCCCGAGCGGCCAAAGGGAGCAGACTGTAAATCTGCCGGCTATGCCTTCGAAGGTTCGAATCCTTCTCCCTCCACCACCCAACCCCCTGGATCCCATCGAGCGGGAATAGCTCAGCGGCTAGAGCATCGGCCTTCCAAGCCGAGGGTCGCGGGTTCGAATCCCGTTTCCCGCTCCATCCTCCCACCGGAGAACCATCGGTCGGCCGTTCCGGCCCGTGCGCGTCCGGTCGCTGCAAGTTCTCATCTTTCCCGACTTTGGCGTTGACACCCCGGCGCCTCGGTCACTAGATTACGCGTCTCGTGTGACGCCCCGACGGCCTCCCGCTAGGAGTCCGCTCGGGGTGGCGTGTCTTCCAACGACACCCTCACGAGCACCCTCCCAACGCACGCCACGATCGACACCCTGCACCGCGCCCCGCGCTGTGTCGTCCGTCGGGATGGTCGCCAGTCGTTTCCCGCCCACGTAGCTCAGTCGGTAGAGCATCTCCATGGTAAGGAGAAGGTCACCGGTTCGATTCCGGTCGTGGGCTCCACCCCGGATGCGGTCCGCGCGCGCGTGTCGTGCGGGGGCCCCGCACACAGGGTGGGCGACGGGCGAAGTCGTGTACGCCCGCAGTGGTCGAGTCCTCCCGCACGGTGCGCCGTGCGGGGTCGAGAAGCACCAACTCGAGGAGTGAGCCGAGATGGCGAAGGCGAAGTTCGAGCGGACGAAGCCGCACGTGAACGTGGGGACGA
>CADEFY010000095.1 GCA_902826705.1 uncultured bacterium | reverse complement strand
CCATCATCCAGAACTCGGTGAGGTGCCGGCGCGTCTTGGACTTCTCGGCGCGGAACGCGGGGCCCAGGCAGTACACGCGGCCCAGGGCCATCGCCGCGGCCTCCATGTAGAGCTGGCCGCTCTGACTGAGATAGGCGCGTTCGTCGAAGTACTGCACCTCGAACAACGTCGAGGTGCCCTCGCAGGCACTCGGCGTGAACATCGGCGCATCGACGAGCGTGAAGCCCTCGCTGTCCATGAAGTCGCGGAACGCCGCCACCAACTCGGCGCGCAGCCGCAGGATCGCCGCCTGCCTCGGGCTGCGCAGCCAGAGATGGCGGTGGTCCATGAGGAACTCGACGCCATGCTCCTTGGGAGTGATCGGGAAATCGCTCGCGAGCGCCACGACCTCGAGTGCGTCCAGGCCCATCTCGACGCCGCCGACCTGGCGGGCGTCCGCCTTGATCACGCCACGGACGAGGACCGCGGACTCCTGCGTGAGCGCCTGGCTGGCCTCCCACTGCTCGGGCGAGAGGTCCTTGACGCCGGCCACGCACTGGAGCTGCCCGCTGCCATCCCGCAGCACCAGGAACTGCACCTTGCCGCTCGAGCGCCGATGCACGACCCAGCCGCGCAGCTCGACGCGCTCTCCCACCGCCCGGGGGGCATCGGCGATGCGGATCCAGCGGGGCGCGGGGCTCACGATCGGCTCGGACATGAACGGGGCACTCCAGGGCGTCTTGGGCGGGCCGGGCCCGTGCGGGGCGGAAACAGAACGCCCCCGGCGGCAGGCGCCTGGGGCGCGGATCGGACGTCAAGACGGCATCGGACTCCGCCGATGACTCCGCCGGGACACCCGCACGGTAGGAGTGCTCCAACGGGAGTGTCAAGGGAATGCGACGGACGGACCTGCCCCGATTCGAGACGGACGCATGCAGTGCGATCGGTGTGCCCTGGATGGCGCGCGAGCGCCGTCGCGGCGTGCCGCTCCGTCGCGTCCTGACACGACTCGCGCTGGCCTCGCTCCTCACCACCGCGTTCAGCGCGTGCGCGGCGGGACAGGACGTCGCGGCCCCGTCGGCGGACCACCCGTCGGTCACTCCTCCGGCGACGCAGGCGGTGGCGGGCGAAGCCCCGACGAGCGCTCCGCCGTCCGCACCGGAACGCCCGGCCCACGCGCTCGCCGCGACGGTGACGCCCCCGGCCGACCTGCGCGATCCCCAGGCGTGGGTCGACTACAAGACCGCGCGACACCTCGCCTCCCTGCCGCAGGAGGCGCGGCTGCTGCATCGTCACGGCATCCTCGCGATGCGTTCGGGTCAGCGCGACCAGGCGGTCGGGCTCGTGCGCGCGGCGGCCACACTCGACCCCGCGTTCCTCGACCCGCATCTGACGCTCGCCTCCTGGGCGATGGGCCGCGATCCCAGTCAGTCGCTGCTGCACTACGCCGCGGCGCTCGAACTCCTGCGTCGTGACTTCGGCCTGCAACTCGACCTCGCCGCCAACGCGACGATCCTCCTGCTGCAGGCGCTCTTCGTCGGCCTGCTCGCAGCGGCGCTCTGCGTGGTCTGGCTGCGCCGCGCCGAGCTCGTCCACGGCTGGCAGGAATGGCTCGCACGCTTCGCCCATCCCGCGAGCGCGCCGTTCTGGGCACCGGCGATGCTCACGCTCCCGTTCCTCGCCGGCTTCGGCCTCACGCTGCCCGCCCTCATGTCGCTGGCGTACCTCGGACCGCAGCTGCGTGTGCGCGAACGCATCCTGTTCGGCAGCCTGCTGGCCGCAGTCCTCGCCACGCCCTTCGCGCTGCGCACGCTCGAGCGGTTCGCGCTGCCCATGCACGAGAACGCCGCCCCGTTCCACGGCGTCGCTGCGCTGGAGAACGCCACGCCGGACCCGGAGCGCATCGCACGACTGCGGGCGCTGGCCGCGAAGGAACCGGACAATCCGTTCGTGCAGTTCGCCCTCGGGTGGACCGCCCGCCGCAGCGGCGACCTGGCGACCGCCGAGTCGGCCTATCGCAGGACACTGCAGATCTGGCCGGACGACGCGCGCGTCATGACCGACCTCGGCAACGTGCTGGCGATGCAGGGCCGCACGGACGACGCACTCGACACGTTCGCGCGCGCCGCGACGACCGGCGAGGGCAGCGCAGCCGCCTGGTTCAATGCCTCGCAGTTGCACACGCAGCGACTCGACTACGCCCGCGCGAACGATGCCCTGCAGCACGCCTCGGCCCTCGACTTCGACCTCGTCAAGCACCATCAGGCGCAGACCACGCAGGACGGACTGCTCGTGCTGGCCGACCAGTGGCTCGCACCCGAGCGGTTCTGGCAGGCGCTCTGGAAGGCGCCGCTCGATCCGGGTGCCCAGGGCTCGCTCCCCGCGGGGATGCGCGGCCCGATCGAGACGACCGGCTGGCCCTTCAGCCTGGCCGCCGTGCTGCTCACGGTGGGCTCGTTCCTGCTCGGACGGCTCCAGAATCGCCGCCTTCCCCTGCGCGCCTGCGGAAGCTGCGGGCGTGTGACGTGCCGCCGCTGCGCGACCCGCCGGCGCGAGAACGCGCTGTGCCCCGAGTGCAGCCGGATCGAGCAGCAGGCGGAGACCCCCGACTTCTCGCGCGTGCTGCTCCTGCAGCACCGCTCGCGGCTCCACCGCCGCTCCCACCTCGTGCGCACCGCTCTTGCCACACTCATCCCCGGCTACGGGCTCCTCGCGTGCCGGCGCATCATCACGCCCGTGATCCTGATGTCCGCCACGTGGCTCGTGGTGTGTCTGTGGACCGGCACCTCCGCGCCGTTCGCCGCCGAGGCGCGTCTGTGGATGCCGGGGCACGAGGTGCCGACGCTCCTGCTCGCGGCTGTCATGGCCGTGATCGAGCTCTGGAGCCTGCTCGCCTACTTCCATCTGGTCGGTCAGGAGCGCGCGCGAGAGGCGCAGCTCGCGGCGGCGCAGCGTGGCCGCTTCACTCAGGCCTCTCACCGGCTGTCGGCCGCAGCTTAGGAGACCACCGTGGCACTCCAGGGCAATCTCCGCGACTTCTCGGCCAGCGAGATCCTGCAGCTGGTGGGCACGCAGAAGAAGTCCGGCTGCCTCATGCTCGAGTGGAACACCGAGCGCGCGATGGTCTGGATCAACGAGGGCCGCATCGTCGCGACGCGCCCGCCCGGGATGCAGAAGGACGATCCGCTGCTCGCCTTCCTGCTCGCCACGCACCGACTGTCCGAGGAGCAGTACCGCGGCCTGATCACGATCCAGAAGGAGTCCGGCCGCGACCTCGAGGACCTGCTGCTCAATGGCCGCTACCTGGACTCCCAGGAGCTGGCGATGTTCATCGAGCGCCAGATCCTCGATGACCTCATGCAGCTCGTGCGGTGGGAGAACGGCACGTACCGCTTCGACCCCAACACCAAGTGGCCCAATGCGCCTCTCGTGCTGATGAGCATGGAGGGCGCGATGATCGAGGCCGCACGCCGAGGCGACGAGCAGAAGCGCTATGTGCAGGTGTTCAAGGATCCCTATCAGTTGCTCGGAGTGCGCGACCTGCCGGACCCCGACGAACCGCTCTCCGAGGAGGAGCGTGAGCTGTTCGGGATCATCGATGGCCAGCACACCGTGGCTCAGGTGGTCGAGCAGGCACCGCTCAGCGAGTACGAGGCCTATGAGGCCCTCTTCCGCATGCTCGAATCGCGGTGGATCGAGGTCGTGGGGCGTCAGGACCCCGGGCTCACCCTGGCACCCAAGCCGGCCGAGGAGGTCTCCAGGCCGGTCGCGGGGGGCAATCTCTGGTGGCGTGAACTCGCCGTGGCGGCCGGCTTCGTGCTGACGCTGCTGGGCATGCGCGCGGTGAGCGGACAGCTGCACCTCAACGCCCGTCCGGCCCCGGCGCACGACGTCTATGCGGCGGCCCAGATGCGTGACCTGCGTTTCGCGCTCGAGCTCTATGAACGCGAGCGTGGGCACTACCCGGAGCGTCTGGAGGCCCTCGTGTCCGAGGACTGGGTGCATGCGCAGCAGGTGGAGATCCCGGGCTACCGGCTCGAGTACACGCCGGTCGACGGTGGGAACGACTACCGGCTCGACCTCGCGCCGCGCTGACCTCAGCCGATCACGCGGGCTTCCTCGCGCGCGAGGAACCCGCGCACAGCGCTCAGCAGGTCCGGCGATCGCAGTGCCGGAGGCGTGAGCGGCGGGACCCCCGGCTCCTCTCCGCCGTAACCGGAGGCGACGATCGCGCCCACCATGCCCGCACGGCGGCCGGCTTCGGCGTCGAGCTGCTTGTCGCCGACCATGAACGAGTGCGGCAGGTGGATCTGCAGGTCCTCGGCCGCGCGCTCGAAGAGCAGCGTGCCCGGCTTGCGGCAGTGGCACCCGTCCTCGGGCGCATGCGGACAGAATCGCACCGAGTCCAGCTCCACGCCGGCCGCGCGCAGTCGCCGGCGCAGCTCGGCCATGACCGCATACGCATCGGCGAGCGAGAAACGGCCTCGTCCCACCCCCGCCTGGTTCGAGATCACGACGACCGGATGGCCCGCCGTGCGCGCCTCGCGCAGCGCCTGCGCCACGCCTGGCAGGAGCTCGACGCCCGCCGGATCGCCGAGGTAGCCGTGCTCGACGATCAGCGTGCCGTCGCGGTCCACGAACAGCGCCGCCCGAGGAGCGGGTCCGAGGCTTCGCGCCAGTGCGCGTTCGGCGGCGCGCTCGACCATCTCGGTCTCCGGCCGTGTCGTCGCGGGGCCCTCACTCGGCGTGCCGCCGGGCCAGAGCACGAAGTGCTCGAGCGGCACGCCATGCGCCCCGTCGCGTGCGGCCGTCGCATCGGACTCGTCGATCAGCACGAACGCCGTGAGCGAGGTCCACGCCATGCGATCGGCCCAGCCCATCCGCGCGAGCACCGCCGCATCCGCAGCCACGACCATCGCCCGCACCGCCGCGCGCCGGCCGAGCGCTGCGATGCCGGTCACCGCGCCTGCGCCGATCACGCCCTCCCAGGCGCCTGCGGCCACCTCGCGCTCCGCGATCGACTCGCAGCCCGGCTCGGGGTCCGCGCCGACCACGGCCACGCGATGCCCGCGGCCCGCCAGCCCGGCGATGGCACTTCGCAGGCGCGGTTCTCCTGCGAGCCCGTGGCCACGCACGAGGAGTCTCATGCGGCCTCGGGCGAGGCCGCGAACAGCGCGTCGACCGCCGCGAGCACATGACCGGCCTCGATGCGCGTGAGGCACGGCAGGCCGATCGCGCACGTGCGCTGGAAGCACGGCGCGAACACCGGCGCCTGCTGCACCACCCGCACGTGCGGCCCCAGTGGCTGCGTCCACGCACTGCTCGTGGATCCGAAGACCGTGACGGTGCGACACCCGACGGCGGCGGCCAGGTGCGCCAGCCCCGAGTCGTTGCTCACCGCGATCGCCGCCGCGGCGCACAGACCCGCCTGCTCGGCGAGCGACGTGCGACCGGCGAGGCTCCGTGCGCCGGGGATCCCCGCGGCGACGCGCTCGCACACGGGTGCATCCCCCTGGGCACCACACACGAGCACGGCGATCCCGCGCGCCGTCAGGGCGCGCCCGACCTCGATGAAACCCGCCTCGGGCCAGCGCTTGGCCGGCCCGTAGACCGCGCCGGGCGCGAGCACCGCGCAGGCCCCCAGTGCCTCGGCGGGTCGGTCCGCCGGCAGCGCGGGCAGCGGCACCTCGCTCGCTCCCGCTCGCTGCGCGAGCGCGAGGTACTCCCGGGAGAGGTGGGACTCCCCGCGAGGCGGCCGGTGGAGCGCATCGGTGAGCAACGCATCGCGCCACTCGCCGCGGAAGCCGATGCGGCGGCGCGCGCCGGAGGTCCATGCGCGCCACGCGCTCGAGAACGAGGGCGGCGCCACCACGGCCACCTCCGCACGCGGCCACTCCCTTGCGCCACGGTCCAGCGCGCGATCCCAGAGCTGCTCGGGCGCGAGCAGGTCGAGGAGCGGGCGCGGGCCCACCACCACCAGTCCCTGCGCGCCGGTCATGGCCCGCAGCGCATGCAACATGGGCCGCGCCATGAGCAGATCGCCGAGCCAGTTGGGCAGGCGGACGAGCAGCGGCACGCCGGACAAGGCGCTCAGTAGGCGCGCGCGAACAACGCCACGCGCGATTCGGGCCGGACGAGCGAGCCGAAGCGCGAGAGGTCCGAGGGCATGCAGCGCAGGGTGGCGCCGGCCTTCTCCTTGATCTCCGCCTCGAACGCGGCCGAGCCGTCCCACGCCACGGCGGCGAAGCCCCGCTTGCCCTCGTTGAAGTGCGCGATCACCGCCTCCTTGCTGTCCAGCAGCACGGTCTGCGCATCGCGGAAGTCGCGGGCCTGCTGCAGCAGCGAGGCCTGCACCTCGGAGAGCAGCGCCGGCAGCCGCTCCGCGATCGACGCCAGCGGGATCGACTCCTTGCCGCGCGTGTCGCGACGCACGCTCATGATCGCCTGCTGCGCCACGTCCTTCGGACCGACCTCGAGCCGCACGGGCACGCCGCGCATCTCGTACTCGTTGTACTTCCAGCCGGGCGAGTGCTGGTCCCGGTCGTCCACATGCAGTCGCACCTTGCCCGCGAGCGTCTCGCGCAGCTTGGCGACGAACTCCGTGACCGCACTGCGGTCCTCGGCCTTGCGCCAGATCGGCACCACGACGGCCTGGATCGGCGCCACCTGGGGCGGCAACCGCAGCCCCTGGTCATCGCCGTGCGTCATGACCAGTGCGCCGATCAGGCGCGTCGACACGCCCCACGAGGTCTGCCAGACATGCTGCCGCTGGCCGCTCTCGTCCTGGTAGGTGATGTCGAACACCTTGGCGAAGTGCTGGCCCAGGTCATGCGACGTGCCGGCCTGCAGCGCCTTGCCGTCCTTCATGAGCGCCTCGATCGTGAACGTGTCCTGCGCTCCGGCGAAGCGTTCCGCGTCGCTCTTCTGCCCTGCGTACACGGGGATCGCCAGCTCGTTCTCGACGAAGTCGCGGTACACCTCGAGCATGCGGAGCACCTCCTCGCGCGCCTCGGCCTGCGTCGCGTGCGCGGTGTGTCCCTCCTGCCACAGGAACTCGGAGGTGCGCAGGAAGAGGCGAGTGACCTTCTCCCACCGCATCACGTTGGCCCATTGGTTGATCAGCACCGGCAGGTCGCGATAGCTCTCGATCCACCGCGAGTACATGTGGCCGATGATCGCCTCGCTCGTGGGCCGGATGGCAAAGCGTTCCTCGAGCTTCTCGCGGCCGCCCTCGGTGACCCATGCACACTCGGGCGCGAATCCCTCGACGTGATCGGCCTCGAGCTGAAGGAGCGACTCGGGGATCAGGAGCGGGAAGTAGGCGTTCTGGTGGCCCGTCTCCTTGATCCGGCGGTCGAGCAGCCGTTGCATGTTCTCCCACAGGCCGTAGCCGTAGGGCCGGATGACCATGGAGCCGCGCACGGGCGAGTAGTCGGCGAGTTGCGCCTTGCGCACGACCTCGTTGTACCAGCGCGAGAAGTCATCGGACTGGTCGGTGAGGTCCTCGACGAACTGTTTGCGGGTCTGGCTCTCGCTCACGACGGTCTCCGAGCACTCGGGGGGGAGCAGCAGGCATGCGGAACGGGACTGGCCTGCGCAGGATAACGTGCCGGCTCCGCGCGCCGCCAGCGCATGCGGCGCCTCGGGGCACTCGTGGAATGGGATCGGATGACCGACCCACCGCCCTCGTGCACGTGCGGCACCACTCGCGGATCGCCGTGCAGTCGACCGTGTCAGGGCACGACTTCGGCGAGCACGCGCTCGAGCGCCGCGACGACCTCGACCGGCGCGAGGGCGGTCATGCAGCGATGGTGACCGAGCGGACACGCCTCGCGGCCGTGCAGCGCACAGGGCTGACAGGGTTCCTCCCGGCAGAGCACCGCGTGTCCGGAGCCCGCCGGCGCGAACCCGAGCGCCGGATGCGTGCCGCCGAAGAGAGCGACCACCGGCAGGCCGCTCGCCGCAGCCACGTGCATGAGCCCGCTGTCGTGCGTGACCGCAGCGGCCGCGCGTGCCATCAGCGCCATGCCGCGCGCCAGCGACTCCGTGGCCCAGGCCCCGCCGGGTCGGCTGGCGAGCTGCGCCGCCAGCCCGGGCAGCGCCCGGCGTTCGGCCACGGTGGTGAGCACGAGCCGGCCGAGCCCGCGCTCGGCCAGCGCCGCTTCGAGTGCGCACCAATGCGCTTCGGGCCAGCGCTTGGTGGCCCACGCGGCGCCCGGCGCGAGCGCGATCGTGCGCGCAGGCAACTGCATGGCGGCCCATTCCTGTGCTGCCCACGCGCTCGCAGCGGCCGACGGGTGCAGTCGCGGCGGCCCGGCGAGCGACAGACCGAGCCGCGCGAGCAGCGGCGCGCTCTGCTGCCACACGGGTGGCAGCGGCGCGGGCAGCGACCAGCGCGCCCGCACCCAGCGCTCGCGCTGCAGCCGCGTGGACGGCACCCGTAGCACGATGGCCTTCTGACGGAACGTGAGCAGGCGCGTGCGCGCAGAACCGTGCAGGTCGAGTACGAGGTCATGGTCTTCGAGTTCGGCGCTCATCGACACCAGGTCCTCGAGCCGCCGCGCATCCTTCTCGAGCACGCGCGCCCGGGTGACCGCCGGGTGCTCGCGCACGAGGTCGGCGTACTCCTCCTTGACCCAGTAGGCGATCTCCGCGGCCGGGAACGCGGCGCGCAGCGCCACCACGGTGGGCAGTGTGAGCACGACGTCGCCGAGCGATGACAGCCGCAGCACGGCGATCCGGCGGAACCCGCCCTCGGGTACGGGCAGCGGCCGGCCGCGAGCGGCGCTCATGCGCGGAACTGCAGCGCGTGCAGGCGCTGATAGGCGCCGCCGCGCTCGACCAGCTCGCGATGCGTGCCCTGTTCCACGATGCGCCCCTGCTCGAACACGAGGATGCGGTCGGCGTGCTGCACGGTGGACAACCGGTGCGCGATCACCAGCGTGGTGCGATCGCGCATCAGCAGTTCGAGCGCCGACTGCACGAGCCGTTCGCTCTCGGCATCGAGCGCCGACGTCGCCTCGTCGAGCAGCAGCACGCCCGGATCGCGCATCAGCGCCCGAGCGATGGCCAGCCGCTGCCGTTCCCCGCCCGACAGGCGCAGCCCGCGCTCACCGATGACCGTGTCGTAGCCGTGCGGCATGCGCAGGATGAAGTCGTGCGCATGCGCCGCGCGCGCAGCGGCTTCGACGCGCTCCGGACTCGCCTGGGGCATCGCATATGCGATGTTGGCGCGCACGGTGTCGTGGAAGAGCAGCGTCTCCTGCGCCACCACGGCCAGTTGGCCGCGGAGGGAATCGAGCGTGGCCTCACGCAGGTCGACGCCGTCCCAGGTGACCCGACCCGATGAGGGATCGCCGAAACGCGCCAGCAGGTCGAGCGTGGTGCTCTTGCCCGCGCCGCTCGCCCCGACGAGTGCCACCACCTCCCCGCGGCGCACCTCGAAGTCGACTTCGCGGAGCACGGGCTCCCCCGCCGTGTACTCGAACCCCACTCGCTCGAAACGGATCGCCTCGGACAACGGGCCGAGCGTTCGGGCGTTCGGCGCATCGGTGATCGCCGGCGGCGTGTCGAGCAGGCCGAACACGCGGTCGGCGGCGCCCAGCCCCGTGGCCAGCGTGCTGCCCACTTCGGACAGGCTCTTGATGGGCGAGATGGTGGCGAGCAGGGCAGTGACGAAGAGGAAGAAGCGCTCGGGCGGCAGGCTGCGATGCTCGAAGATCTCACGGGCGCCCATCCACGCGATGGCCACGGCCACGACGATCACGGCGTACTCGCTGAACGGCCGCGCCGCGGCCGAGACACGGCGCAGTCGCACGAACGCGTCGCGGTAGCCGGTGTTCGCGCGGTCGAAGCGGGCCTCCTCGAAGGCCTCGGCGCGGAACGCCTTCACCACGCGCGCTCCGGCGATGGTCTCCTGCAGGCGGCCGGTCAGGTCCGCCATCTGCTCCTGCGCTCGCCCGGAGCGACGGCGCATGCTGCGACCGATCGTGACCAGGGCGAGCGCGGCCGGCGGCAGCACGAGCATGCTGAACAGCGCGAGCTTCCACGACGCCGAGAAGACCAGCACGAGACACCCGAGGAGCGTGAGGCCATCCTTGAGCAGGTTGCTGATGCCCGCCGCGAGA
>CADEFY010000094.1 GCA_902826705.1 uncultured bacterium | reverse complement strand
CTCGCGGCAGCTCGGCCCCGACCCCGCACGCTGGCGCTGGGGCCGGGCGCACCAGGCGCGCTTCCGTCACGGGCTCGCGCGCCTCGATGGGGATGCACGTTGGGGACCGCCACTCACGCCCTGCGACGGCGACGGCAGCACGCCCGGCGTGGGCGGATCGCGTCTGCCGGCCAGCATCGAGGTCACCGCAGGCCCGGTGTTCCGGCACGTGGCGGACCTCGCGGTGCGCGAATCCTCCTGGGTCGCGGTGGGGCCGTTCAACCGCGCGCAGGCGGGCGCGGCCGAGCGCGATCGCATGCGCGCCCGCTGGGCGGATCATGCGCCGGCGGGCCTGCTGTTCGACTGGGCGCTCGTGGAGCGTGCCGCGGTCGAGCGCACGCGCCTCACGCCGCGCTGAGCGGCTCGCTCACGCGCGCGGCCACGGGTACTCGATGTAGCGCGCGGTCTCGGCTGCGACCTCGGCGCCGCACCGTCGTGCCACGATCTCGAACGCCATGTCGATGCCGGCCGCCACGCCGGCGCTGGTCACGACGCCGTCGTCCACGAAGCGCACGCCGCGCACCACGGTGATCGACGCATCCAGCGAGGCGAGCCAGTCGTAGCTCCCGAAGTGCGTCGTCGCCCGCTTGCCGGCGAGCAGGCCCGCACGCGCCAGGACCGCCGCGCCCGTGCACACGCTCGTCGTGAGCGAGGCCGTGCTCGCCACGCGGCGCACCCACTCGAGCGTCTCCGCGTCCTCGACCACCGCGCGCGTCCCGAAACCGCCGGGCACCACCACCAGGTCGACCGATGGTGCGTCGGCGAAGCCGAAGTCGGGGGTGATCTGAAGCCCGCCCGTGGCGCGGATCGTGCGCGCCTCGCGCGCCACGGTGAACACCCGGAACGGCGCCGAGTCGTCCGTGCGCCGCGACTCCATCCCGGGCACGGTGCGCACGCGGGAGAACACCTCGTACGGCCCAGCGAAGTCGAGCACCTCCACCCCGTCGAACACGAGGATCGCGGTGTTCCAGCGCGAGGGTGCGGTCACGCCTCAGTACGCCGCGAGGTCGCGGATCGCCTGCACCATGGTGTCCTTCTGGGGCAGGATCACGTCCTCGAGCTTGGGTGCGTAGGCGATGGGAGTATCGAGCGCGCCGACGCGGCGCACAGGCGCGTCGAGGTCCATGAAGCACTCGTTCGCGATGCGCGCCGCGATCTCGGCGCCGAAGCCGCAGAACAGGGTGTCCTCGTGCGCCACCACCACGCGGCCGGTCTTCTTCACCGAACGCGCGATGCTCTCGAAGTCGAGCGGCTGCATGGTGCGCAGGTCGATCACCTCGGCATCGATCCCCTCTTCGGCCGCGAGCTGCTGGGCGGCGAGGTTGCTGCGCTGCACGAGTGCGCCGTAGGTGACCACGGTGACGTCGGAGCCATCGCGCACGATCCGCGCGCGACCGAACGGCACGGTGTAGTCCGGTCCCGGATAGGGCTCCTTGGCGTAGGGCTGGCGATACAGGTGCTTGTGCTCGAGGAACAGCACTGGATCGTCGCTGCGCATGGCCGTGCGCAGCAGGCCGGCCGCGTCACTGGCGCAGCTCGGCAGCACGACGCGCAGTCCCGGGCAGTGCGCGAAGATGCTCTCGCCGCACTGGCTGTGGTACGGCGCGCCGCCACCCAGGTAGCCGCCGTAGGCGGTGCGGATGATCACCGGGCAGCTCCAGGCGTTGTTGGAGCGATACCGCATGTAGCCGAGCTCGTTGCGGATCTGCATCATCGCCGGCCAGATGTAGTCGAAGAACTGGATCTCGACGATCGGACGGAACCCGAGCGTGGCCATGCCGATCGCACGGCCGACGATGTTGGCCTCGGCGAGCGGCGAGTTGTACACGCGCTTGCCGCCGAACTGCTTCTGCAGCCCCCACGTCACGCCGAACACGCCGCCCTTGCCCTTGAGGTCCTCGAGCACCGCCTCGTGCGACGCGTCGGCGATGTCCTCGCCGAACATCACGATGCGCGGATCGCGCTGCATCTCGTCGCGCATCGCATAGTTGATGCTCTGCAGGATCGTCTCGGCCTGGGCCGAGTCACCTGCGGGCCGGGCCACGGCGAAGCGGTCCGACGTGGGATCGACATCGGGCGAGAACACGTACGCCGTGGCGGTGTCCGTGGCCGGCTGCGGCGAACCCTGCGCCTTGTCGGACGCAGCGCGGATCGAGGCGGCGATGTCGGCGTGCAGCGCCTCACGGGACTTCTCGGTGAGGATGCCCTCTCGCACCAGGAAGTCCCCGAACGTGGTCAGGCAGTCGCGCGCCGCCTCGGACTCGCGCAAGGCCGCGGGCTTGTACTTGCTCTCGTCATCCGACATCGAGTGCGAATAGGGCCGCGTCACCTTGGCATGCACCATCGCCGGCCCCTTGCGCGCGCGGCAGTACGCCACCGCGTCACTGAGCGCCGCGTAGGACGCGATCGGGTCGGTGCCGTCGACGTCGTACTGGCAGTGCAGGTTGGGGAAATGCGCCACCAGCTTGGCGATGTTGCCGCCCGCGGTCTGCACGTCGACCGGGACCGAGATCGCGTAGCCGTTGTCCTCGACCACGAACACCACCGGCAGCTTGAGGTTGCACGCGGTGTTGAGCGCCTCCCAGAACTCGCCCTGGCTCGTCGTGCCGTCGCCGGTCGAGACGTAGACCACCTCGTCCCCCTTGGCGCGGCCCTTGAGCGAAGGATGCTCGCCCTCGAGCTCGCGGTACTTGACCAGCGCCTCCGCGGCACCGACCGCCTGCAGGAACTGCGTGCCTGTGGGGCTCGACTGCGACACGATGTTCAGCTTGCGATGGCCCCAGTGGCTCGGCATCTGCCGGCCGCCCGAGTTGGGATCGGCCGCGGCGCCCACTGCGGAGAGGATCATCTCCTCCACGGTCATGCCCAACTGCAGGCACAGCGCACGGTCGCGATAGTACGGATAGAAGTAGTCGTGCCCCGCGCGCATCGCACGTCCCGCGGCGGCAAGCACGGCCTCGTGCCCGGCTCCCGAGATCTGGAAGAAGATCAGGTTGAGCTTCTTGAGCCGGATCTCCTCGTCGTCGGTGCGTCGCGAGGTGACCATGGTGCGATAGAGGCCGACCAGGTCCTCGGGCGTGAGCCCGGCGTACTTCCTGGTGGCACTGGCGGCGGTCTTCACGGGCGCCATGGGCGGGCTCCGGGACAGGGAGGGATGGAGGACAGGCAGGGAGTCTACGGGAGCCGCGGAGAACCGGGCAACCCCAGCGCCTGCCGCATGCTACGGTCGCTCGGCCGCGCTCCCATGACGCCACGACCCACGCGAGGAGAACCGATGCGACGCACTCCGCTGCTGCTCTGCGCGCTGTTCACCACTCTGCTGCTTCCCTCCCTCGCCCGCGCCGAGGTCCGCACGCGCGAGGTCGAGTACCGCGAGGGCGACACCGTGATGCAGGGCTTCTTCGCGTGGGACGATGCACGCAGGGCCAAGCGCCCGGGCGTGATCGTGGTGCACGAGTGGTGGGGCCACAACGCGCATGCGCGCGCGCAGGCGGAGCGGCTCGCACGCGCGGGCTACGTCGCGTTCGCGCTCGACCTCTTCGGCAAGGGCAAGGTCACCAAGCACCCGAGTGAGGCGCAGGGCTTCGTGGCCGAGGCGCTGAAGGATCCGGCCGTCGCGGCGGCGCGGTTCGCGGCCGCGCGTGCCCAGCTCGAAGCCGATGCGCACGTGGATCCCGCGCGCATCGCCGCGGTGGGCTACTGCTTCGGCGGCGCGATCGTGCTCGCGCAGGCGCGCTCCGGCGCCGACCTCGACGCCGTGGTCAGCTTCCATGGTGCGCTCGCCACCGATCGTCCCGCCGCGAAGGGTGCGGTCAAGGCGCGCGTGCTCGTGTGCACGGGGGCTGCCGATCCATTCGTCCCCGAGGCGCAGGTGAAGGGGCTCGAGGACGAGATGCGCGCCGCCGGCGCGGACTTCCGCGTGGTACGTCACGCCGGGGCGAAGCACGGGTTCACCAATCCAGCGGCCGGCGACTATGGCATGGAGGCGCTCGCCTATGACGCCAAGGCGGATCGCGCGAGCTGGGCCGAGATGCTCAAGCTGTTCAAGCAGGCGCTCAAGTAGCCGCCGCAACCGGCTGCGCGATCGGTCAGTAGCCGATCGCGCAGCCATCCTTGCGGCGCTCGGTGGCACCGGAGTACACGCCCGACCTGGGGTCGCGCCAGATCGCCTGGTAGCCGCCGTAGGCCCCCACCGGTTCGGGCTCGATGCGATGTCCCATGCGCCGCAGCTCGGCGAGCACGTCGGCCGGCAGACCGTCCTCCAGGTGCAGCACGCCGCCGTCGCGCATGACGGTGCCCGTCGGCTCGCTCGAACCCGTGTGATGGAAGCGGATCGCGTCGCCCGCCTCCTGCAGGTTCATGCCGAAGTCCACCAGGTTCACGATGATCTGCGCGTGCCCCTGCGGCTGCATGTCGCCGCCCATGAGGCCGAACGCCATCACCGGCCGGCCGCCCTGGGTGACGAAGGCGGGGATGATCGTGTGGAACGGCCGCTTCCCCGGCGCATACGAGTTCGGGCGGCCGTCCGTGAGGTCGAACAGGTTGCCACGGTTCTGCAGCCCGAAGCCGAGCTCGGGGATCACATAGCCCGAGCCGAAGCCGGTGTAGTTGCTCTGGATCAGCGACACCATCATGCCGTTCGCGTCCGCCGCGCAGAGGTACGTGGTCTCGGGGCGCGAGAGCGCCACGGGATCGCCGGGCGCATCGGTCTGCGCCACGCGCTCCAGATCGAGCGTGGCGACGCGCGCACGGGCGTACTCCTTGGAGATCAGTTCGCGCACCGGCACCTTGGCGAACTCGGGGTCGGCGTAATAGCGCGCGCGATCGGCGAACGCCAGCTTCTTGATCTCGGTCATCAGGTGCCAGAAGCGCGCGGAGCCGCGGCCCATCGCCTTCACGTCGAACGTCTCGATCATGTTGAGCATCTGCAGCGCCGCGATGCCCTGCCCCGGCGGCGGCAGTTCCCAGACGTCGTAGCCGCGATAGCTGGTCGAGACGGGATCCACCCACTCGGAGCGGTGCTGCGAGAAGTCGGCGAGTGTGAAGAAGCCGCCGTGCTGCTTGGAGTACCGCACGATCGCATCGGCGACGGCGCCCTCGTAGTAGCCCTTGCGCCCCTTCTCGGCCACGCGCGTGAGCGTGCGCGCGAGCGCGGGATTGCGGAACACCTCGCCCTCGGCCGGGGTGCGTCCGCCCGGCATGAACACCTCGGCGAAGCCGGGCTTGGCGCCGAAGCGCGTCACACTGCGCGCCCAATCCCCCGCGATCACCGGCGAGAGCGGGAAGCCCTTCTCGGCATAACCGATCGCCGGCGCGAGCACCTGGGAGAGCGGTAGCTTGCCGAAGCGTGCATGCAGCTCGGCCCAGCCGTCGACGCAGCCCGGCACACTCCACGCGTAGGGCGAGTAGAGCGGGATCGTGCCGTCGGCCTCGGGCGGGATGCGCTCCGAGGTGAGACCGAGGGGCGAGCGGCCGCACGCATTGAGACCGTGCAGGCGGCCCGACCGGGGATCCCACACGATCGCGAACAGGTCGCCCCCCACGCCGTTCGCGGTGGGCTCCATGAGGCCGAGGCAGGCGTTGACGGCGATCGCGGCGTCCACTGCCGAGCCGCCCGCCTTGAGGATGTCGATGCCCGCCTGCGCCGCGAGCGGTTGTGATGCGCACACCATGCCCGAACGCCCGTACACGGTGGAGCGTGTGGCCTCGCCGCGGGCCGCGTGCGTGGTCTGGTCCAGGCCCTCGCTCATCAGCGCGGCCAGTGCCGTGAGGGCGATGAGCAGCGGGCGTCGCGGTCGCATGGCGGGGCCTCCGTCGGAGAGTGGGGGGTGCGCATGCACGCACGGTAGGTCGCACGGGCGCCGGCGTGCAATCGCATTCGCGCCCCGCCTATACTGCCCCGGTTCCGCCCCACGCAGCGCCGCGTTCCGCGCCATCGAGGAGTGTCCATGTCCCGCTTCAACGGCGTCGACTTCTACGAGATCGACTCGCTCCTGACCCCTGACGAGATCGCGATCCGCGACTCGGTCCGCACGTGGGTCGAGGACCGCTTCCTGCCCCTGATCGAGCACGCCTACGACGAGGCGTACTTCCCGCGCGAGATCATCCCCGAGGTGGCCGAGATGGGCCTGCTGGGGGCCTCGCTGCCCGAGAAGTACGGATGCGCCGGTGTCTCCGCCACGGCCTACGGCCTGGCGATGCAGGAGCTGGAGCGCGGCGACTCGGGGCTGCGGTCGTTCGCCTCGGTGCAGGGATCGCTCGTGATGTATCCGATCTACGCCTACGGCTCCGAGGAGCAGCGCATGAAGTACCTGCCGCGCCTCGCCAAGGCGGAGCTGATCGGCTGCTTCGGGCTGACCGAGCCCGACCACGGCTCGGATCCGGCGGGCATGACCACGCGCGCGGTGCGCGTGGACGGCGGCTTCCGTCTGAACGGCGCCAAGATGTGGATCACCAATGGCACGGTGTCCGACATCGCGGTCGTGTGGGCCAAGCTCAAGGACGAGGCGAGCGGCAAGGAGCGGATCCGCGGGTTCATCGTGGACTGCAAGGCCAAGGGCTTCTCGGCGCCCGAGCAGAAGCGCAAGCACTCGCTGCGCGCCTCGGTCACGAGCGAGCTGATCCTGCAGGACGTGTTCGTGCCCGAGGCCGACCTCCTGCCGGGCGTCGAGGGGCTCAAGGGTCCGCTCGGTTGCCTCACCCAGGCGCGATTCGGCATCGCGTTCGGTGTGGTGGGCTCGGCGATGGCGTGCTTCCACTCCGCCACCGAGTACGCCAAGAGCCGGATCATGTTCGGCAAGCCGATCGGCCAGTTCCAGTTGGTGCAGGCCAAGCTCGCGGTGATGCTCACCGAGATCACCAAGGCGCAGCTGCTCTGCGTGCAGCTCGGCCGGATCAAGGAGCGCGGCAACCTGCAACCCGCCCAGGTCTCCCTCGCCAAGCGCAACAACTGCGAGATCGCGCTCCAGATCGCGCGCGAGGCGCGCGACGTGCTGGGCGCCAATGGCATCACCTCCGAGTACCCGGTGATGCGTCACATGTGCAACCTCGAGTCGGTCTACACGTACGAGGGCACGCACAACATCCACACCCTGGTCCTGGGCGAGACGATCACGGGGCTGCCAGCTTATCGATAGGCCCCGATCGGGGCCGTCCCGGGAGGACCCCGGGGGGCATGAAGTCGGGGGCTCCGCAGGCCGATGACCTGCGGGAACGGCCGCCGCTCTCCGCACCCCCGCCCAGGGATGGTCCATGCGTCTCGCTGCCCTCGTCGCCTGCTGCCTGATCCATGCGCCTGCCCGCGCGGGCACCCTCCAGGGGCAGGTGCGCGTGCCCGCCGCGCCGCGGGCCGCGGCTGCGGTGCAGGCCTACGCCGGCCGCGCCTCGTCGCTGCCCGCACCGGCGCGTGAGGTGCGCGGCCGCGTCACCGACGCGATCGTGTCGATCGACGCGTTGCCAGCCGGCGTCGACACCCTCCTGCCCGCCGCGCGTGAGCGTGCTCGGCTGACGCAGAAGGACCAGTCGTTCCAGCCGCGCGTGGTCGCGGTCGCACGGGGCGAACGAGTCGACTTCCCGAACCTGGATCCGATCTTCCACAACGTGTTCAGCGTCTCGCCTGCCAAGCGCTTCGACCTGGGCAAGTACCCGAGGCCCGAGTCCAAGTCGGTGCGCTTCGACAAGCCCGGCGTGGTCAACGTGTACTGCGACATCCACGCCGACATGAACGCGTGGATCGTCGTCCTGCCCAATCGGGCGTTCGCGCGGCCCGATCCCTCGGGCCACTACCGACTGCCCGAGCTGCCTGCAGGCCGCTACAAGCTGCGCTGGTGGCATCCGGACTTCGCGGGCGGCGAGCGCGAGGTGACGGTGAGCGCCACAGGCGACGTGACCGCGGACGTGGAGTTCTGACGCCATGCGCCTGCCGCTGCGCGCCAAGATCATGGCCCTCACCGCCATCCCGCTCGCCGCACTCGTGGCGTCGGCACTCGTGCTCGTGGACCGCGGCGTGTCCGGCCGCACTGAGCGCGTGCTGCGTGAGGACCTGACGCGTGCGGCCGAGGTGTTCGAGGAC
Organism: uncultured bacterium; assembly: GCA_902826705.1. Taxonomy (GTDB): domain Bacteria; phylum Eisenbacteria; class RBG-16-71-46; order RBG-16-71-46; family RBG-16-71-46; genus CADEFY01. The sequence goes on along the minus strand of CADEFY010000094.1, from coordinate 2,003 downwards.
ATGATCGCCGCGCGCACCGGCGAGTGGGAGATCGCCAGCGCGGTGATCGTGCGCGACCCGCGGTTCTTCTCGGTGCTCACGCTGCCGCATACCGCGGCCGATCCGGTGTTCCGCGCCACGGTGGCGGGCGTTGCGCAGGACTTCCACCGCATCGCACACCCGGACGTGTTCGAGGTGGCCGACCTGCTCGGGCAGCCCGTGGCGTCGGTCGGGCCGGTGCCGCTCGAGCCCGCGAGCCGCGATCCGCTCGTGACCGAGGCACTCGCCGGCCGAGCGGTGCGCCGCGTGGTGGTGCAGCGTGGCGGCCACGTGCTGCTCGTCGCCACGCCCGTCGTGGTCGGCGGCCGCATCGTGGGCGCGCTGCTGATGGGTCAGGAGGTGGGTGCGGCCATGGCGCAGCGCCTGCAGCAGCTCACGGCCAGCGACATCACGTTCGTCGCCGACCGCGAGGTCACGCGCTCCACCCTGGAGAGCGCCGATGCACGCGAGGGCGCCGTCGGTCTGGCGCACGCGACTCTGGGTGAGGTGCGTCAGGTGGCCGGACCGGGCGGGCGCTGGTTCGCCATGGCACGCGCTCTGCCGTTCACCGTCGCCGGCTCGGGCCACGCGTACGTGCTGCAGCGGTCGTTCGATCGCGAGACCGCGTTCCTGCACGACGTGCGCACCCACCTCGCCGAGCTGGGGCTCGTGCTGCTGCTGGTGGTGATCGGCGCGTCGGTCTGGATCAGCGCGCACATCACGTCGCCGATCCAGCAGCTCGTCAGTGCGGCGCACGCCATGGAGCAGGGGCGATGGGACACGCCCATCGACCGCGCCCGCGCCGACGAGATGGGGCAGCTGGCGTCGAGCTTCGACGACATGCGCTCGCGGCAGCGCGACTATGTGCAGAGCCTCGAGGATGTGACGCGAGCCAAGAGCGAGTTCATCGCAGTCGCTTCGCACGAACTGCGCACCCCCATCACGGTGATCCGCGGCTGGGCCAACCTGCTCATGGACCCGCGAGTGGCCCATGACACGGCTCGGGGTCCGCAGGCGCTCGAGGCGATCCTGCGCTCCACGGACCAGCTCGAGCGCATCGCGATCGACGCCACCCGCATGGCCGACGCCGGCGACGCCCGCGGCAGCGGCGCGGCCGATGTCCAGCCCACGCACCTCACGCCCGTGCTCGAGCGCGCCACGATGGAAGCGGCTTCCGATGCCCCCGCGCGTCACGTGGCGACGCGGGTGCGCGTCGACCTGGACGCGGAGCACGTGCGAGTCGACAGCGCCCGCCTGGCACAGGCGGTGCGTGCGCTGGTGCAGAACGGGATCCGGTTCACGCCCGATGGCGGCTCCGTGGACGTGATCGCCACCACCCAGGGCAATGACCTGTGGGTGCGCGTGCGCGACACCGGCATCGGACTGGATGACGACATGAAGCGCCGGCTGAGCCGCTCGGTGATCGCGCCTCGCGATGCGTCGCACCACCACACGCCGCGCGGGCTCGAGTTCAACGTGGCAGGCCTCGGCTTCGGCCTGGCGCTGGTGCGCAAGGTGGCCGAGGCCCACGGTGGCAGGCTCGTCATCGATGGCGAGGTGGGCCGTGGCAGTGAGTTCAGCCTGCATCTGCCGGGCGCCTGCGCCCGCGCGAACAAGGAGGCCGCATGAAGTCACGCACGCTGCTGCTCGCCCTGGCGCTGCTCGTGGCCGGTGATGCGACCGCCGCGGTCACGTGGCGCCCGCGGGCACTGCTCGGCCTGAGTTGGGTGGCGAGTGAGGCCGGCCGCACGTTCAACCGCCACACGCAGGGCGACTCGCAGTTCGAGCCCTACCGCGTGCGGCTGTTCCTCGACGCCGAGGTGTCGCCAGGCTTCACCGTGTTCCTGCAGTCGATCCAGCACGAGGGCGGCCACTTCCCGATCGAGATGGATGCCGCCTACCTGCGTTGGACGCCGTGGGCCGATCGCGACCTGCACGTGCAGGCAGGCAAGATCCCGTGGCCAGTGGGCACGTGGGGACCGCGC
>CADEFY010000093.1 GCA_902826705.1 uncultured bacterium | reverse complement strand
CCAGAAGAAGATGATGCTGGCCAGGATCCATGCCGGCGGATCGAGCCGGCCCGTCACCGCGGCCCACGCGATGAGCGGTGCCGAGGCGCCCGCCCCACCGCCGATCACGATGTTCTGCGGCGTGCGGCGCTTGAGCCACGCCGTGTAGATGACCGCGTAGTAGAAGATGTTGAGCATCGCCACCACGGCCGCGAGCAGGTTCGTGGTGCGCAGCAGCACGACCCATGCGGCTGCGGCCAGCACGAACCCCAGCGTGAGCGCTGCAGCGGGCGGCAGCGTGCCCGAGGGCAGCGGCCGGTGCTGCGTGCGCCGCATGAGCGCGTCGATGTCGCGGTCGAGATAGTGGTTGAAGCTCGCTGCGGACGCGGCCGAGAGCACGATCCCCAGGAGCGCGCCCCAGAACACGCGCGCTTCGGGCAGGCCCGGGCCGGCCGCGAGCAGCAGCGCCGGCAGGCCGGTGAAGAGCACGAGCGAGATGATGCTGGGCTTGACCAGCTCGAGCCAGGCGCGGGCGGTGCGCACGCGGGTGCCGGTGCCGAGGGCGATGCTCACGAGGCGGCCGCGTCGGCGAGCTGGGTGCGCGCCGCCGGCAGGGCGGCCACGCGCAGCGTGGCGACGAGCGCCAGTGCCACGAGTGCGGCCGCGTTGGCGAGGTGGATCGCCGAGAGGAACACCGGCACGCCGAGCAGCAGGTTGCAGATGCCGAGCGCCACCTGCTTGAGCGTGAGGATCACGAGCGCGTGCGCGAGCAGCCGCACGACCGGATCGGGCGCATGCCGCATGCGCGCGGCCACGACGCACACCAGCACGGTCACCGCATACGCCATGTACCGGTGCAGCATGTGCACGCCGACCAGCCCCTCGAGCGCCGGGAACCACTGGCCATTGCAGGTGGGCCAGTCCGGGCACACGAGGCTCGCGTGATTCGTGCTCACGATGCCGCCCAGCACTGACTGCCCCCAGAGCGCGAGCGTCGTGAGACCGAGCAGTGGCAGCAGACCTGCGGGACGCGCGCCGGCCACGGGTCGCTCCCGCGCCGCCAAGTGCGTGACCGCTGCGAGCGTGACCATCGCGGCGAAGAGCAGCAGCGCCACGGCGAGGTGGCCACTCACGACCGAGGGGTCGAGCAGCTTCCAGACCGTGAGCGCGCCGAGCAGGATCTGCACCAGCAGCAGCGCCACGGCGAGCAGCGCCAGGCCGCCCACGCGGCGGCGCACGTCGGCGCGCGCCGCCACCCAGCCCACCGTGACCGCCAGCAGGACACTCACGATCAGCGCCAGCAGCCGGTGGAACCACTCGATGAGGATGTTGAACTGGAGCGGCGGGATCAGCTGCCCGTGGCAGAGCGGCCAGTCCGGGCAGGCCAGCCCCGAGCCCGTGGTGCGCACGACCGACCCGACGACGATCAACGCGAACATCAACGCGGAGGTCGTGGTGGCGAGGCGCGAGGCGATGGCGAAGGCGCGATGCGGCGACATGCGTGCGTGCGATCCTGGAACGCGGGAGCGGCCGAGGGCGGTCCGAGGGCTCCGGACCGGCGAGGGACGCTAGCACGGATGCATGGCCCCCGCACCCGCTGGGGCCCGAACGCGTCAGCGGGGATCTAGGGCGTGGTCCCCATGTCGGTGACGGGCGCGGGCGGGATCGTGTCCGCGACGGCCTCGAGCAGGAAGATCGCATCCTGCGCAGGCACGGTCACCATCTGCACGAGCGCACCATCGTTGATCGCCGGCGCCGCGGTGCCGCGGATGCGGCGGAAGTCGCGACCGAGCGGCACCTGCAGCGACTGTGCCGCCGGGTTCACCAGCACGCTGCCGTGTTCGAAGTCGCGCCGGTACAGGTTGGTGGCCCCCTGCTGGAAATGGACGTCGTCGAACCACACATCCCCAGCCCCGCCGCGAGCCAGATAGAGGTGCAGGGACGACTGCGCCGACGCGCTCGCGGTGAGGATCACCTGGTACTGCTTCCACTCGCTCCCGATCGTGATCGTGCGCGTGGCCACGCTGCCGCCGCCGGGCCGACTGGCGAGCACGGGCACGTCGCGGGGCGGCACCGCACGCGCCCAGAACGTGGCCGAGTAGGTCTGACCCGCGGCCACGGCGAGCGTGCCCTGGGTGCTCAGGTTCACACTGTAGTCCGTCGCACCGGTGGCGGGGATGTTCACACGGATCGATGCGTTCCCCACGGGAGCGCCGCCCGTCTGCTGCGTGCGCGTCGCAGCCGCGGGCGCCAGGACGAACAGGTCCCAGCCGCTCGTCACATCGCTCTCGAATCCCGGGTTGGTGACGGCATCAGGACCGTTGCCCGCCCAGATCATCTGGTAGGCGGGGCTCTGCGCCGCCCCGAGCCAGCCGGTGTGGGCGATCGACGTCGAGCTGTTGCCGCTCGTGCGGTCGACCGCGTATTCGTCGTACCACCAGGAGTGATACGGAGCCGTGGTCGCGACGCGGTCGCTGGGACCGAACGTCGCGTAGCCGCCGCCGAGAGCGGCGCTGCCGAGGCCGAAGCGCACGCGTCGGGTGTTCTCGCTCGAGTACGGCGCACCGACGCCTCCCGCCATCGCGCTGAAGATCCAGTTGTGCTGCGGCGCCTGGTAGTCGCGCTCGTCCGCGAAGTAGCCATGCGGGTCGTCGAGCAGGTTGGTGTACCACGTGCCGCCGCCCTGGAACGGGAAGTTCTCGCGCATCCAGCCCTGGAACACCGCGGTGTGCGCGCCCTGCGCGCAGTTGCCGCACAGCACCGGGCCGCCACCCGAGAGCCGGCGCAGCCGGTTGGCGAGCGTGTCGCTGCCCGCCGACCACGCCGCGTCGAACGCCGCGAGTGAGGCGTATCCGGCGCGCGCGTAGTCGATGCGGCGCGTGGCGTCCTGAGACCACGAGATGGTGTGGCAGTACACGTCGATGAACACGCCGTCCCACAGCCCCGTGCTCACCACGGCGTCATGGAACAGATCGGCGAGCCCCTCGGCCACGATGAAACGGCCGTTGCCGTCCCGCTTGGCGAGATTGACGTTCGCGCCGGGGTACATCGCGCCGCCGACCTGGTTGTAGAGGAATCCGTTCAGGTCGCGCACCAGCCGCCGGTAGCGCGTGGGGAAGTGGTTGAGCGAGTCCGCATCGGCGGCCGCCCAGATGTCGTGGCCGAGCACGTAGCCGAGGATGCGGATGTCGGGATTGCGTCGGCGCAGATCCGCGAGCAACTCAGGGTGGTAGGGCGTGACCGGATTCACGTCGAGCGTGACCACGTCGTACCGCGCGACCGCGGCGACGGCGATGGTGTCGAGCGCGCCGGACGGGGTCAGCAGCGGGTACCCGTCCCCCATGATCGAGGCGTACAAGCCCAGGCGCGGATGCGGCTGCGCCGTCGCCGGTCGGACGGCCGCGGCGAGTGCACTCGCCGCGAGTGCGGCGGACAGGGTGAGACGAGCGAGAAGGGTCATGGATCCCCTCCATGGGAATCGGCCTCTCGACACGTCCGCTTGAGGTCCGCTCGGAGGCGCGGACGCGAGATCGGCTCAGGGCCCGACGGGCACTTGCCGCAGATCGAGGACCCGTGCCGGAGGGTACATGTCGTCCCCGATCAGGAACAGGGCGTCTGCCGGGCCCAGATACTGGGTCGAACCGACCGAGCCGTCATTCGTGAACGGGTCCTTGTCCCCCAGGATCCGCCGGAACGGGCGGGGCAGCACCACGTCGGCACCCTCCTGGAACGAGGGATTGACGAGCACGACACCGTTCTGGAAGTCACGGCGATACACCGAGGAGAGCCCGGCCTGGAAGTGGACATCGTCCACCCAGACGTTCCCCGAGTCCCGGCCGACGAAGAATTGCAGACGAGTGCCGTTGGCGGGCTCCAGGACACTGCTCCCGAGGAACGGCACCTGCACCTGCCTCCATTCGGTGCCGACTTCGACGCTGCGCGACATCAACTGCGTGGCGTTGGTGCGCGAGATGACCACATTGACATTGCGCGCCGAAGAAGCGCGGATCCAGAACGTGGCCGAGTGGGAGATCCACGGCATGATCGGGATGCCGATCAGGCTCGCGAAGTTCACATGCCAATCGACTGGATTAGGCTGGTTCACGGTGATGCGTGCGCTGGCCGAGCCCTCTGGCGGCGTGCCCAGTTCCCGGACGATGCTCCCGGCCCCCGGCAACGAGTTGAAGCTCCAACCCTGCCCGAGGCTCGTCTCGAAACCGGGGTTGGCGATGCCCTGAGGGCCCGTACCGTTCCAGACCATCTGGTAGAACGACGACATGGGCTGGCCGAGCCAGCCGATGTGCTGGGGAAGCTCGGATGCAGCCCCGGTCGTCAGGTCGACCGCGTACTCGTCGAACCAGTACTCGTGGTAGTCGCCCGCGAAGGCATCGCGGCTGCCGACCGCGAACACGCCGTACCCATCCGCCATGGTGGCGCTACCCAGACCGAATCGCGCGATGCGCGTGTTGGTGGACAGGTATGGCTCACTGCCCACTTGGAAGCTGAAGATGTAGTTGCTGCGAGGCTCCTGGAAGTTGCGCTCGTCCGTGATGTATCCGCCCGGGCGCTGGAACATGTTGGAGTACCAGTCGCCACCCGCTTGGAACGGGAAGCCCTCGCGCATCCAGCCATTGAACGTGCTGTACTTGGTTCCGAGTGCGCAGTTGCCGACCATGATGAAGCTCGGACCACCCCAGCGGCGGATGCGTGCCGCGATGGAGTCAGTGGCCGCCCTCCAACTGGTGTTGAATGCGTCGAAGCTGGTGTAGCCCGCACGCACGAAGTCGATGCTGTCACCATTGGCCTGCGGCCAGCCCATCTCATCGCAGAGGATGTCGAAGAAGATGCCATCCCAGATCCCCGGGTCGATCACGTACTCCTTCCAGAGCAGTGCCAGGGAGTCGGCGATGATCAGGTTCCCGCCTGCATCGCGCTTGGCCAGGTTGACGTTGCCCGCGTAGTACTTCTGGCCCGTGCGCTTGCTGTAGAGCCAGCCGTCGTTCTCGTCCATGAGCCGCCGGTAGCGCGTGGGGTAGTGCACCAACGAGTCGACATCGCGCGCGTTCCAGATGTCCTGCCCGACCACGTATCCGAGCACCTTCGCCTGCGGATTGCGCTGCTTGATCGCGGCGATCACGTCGGGCCGGTACGGGAAGATCGGATTGATGTCGAGCGTGATCTCCTCGTAGCGCGCCACGGCATCGAGGACGCTGTCGGAGAGCGCGCTGTCGAGCGGGGCCTCGTAGAACGGATAGCCGTTGCCGCGGATCGATCCGTAGAAGCCGAGGCGCGGGTAGCCCCGCGGAGCGGTCGCGGCCGAAGCGAGGGTCGCCAGGCACGCTCCGACGAGCGCCAGGCAGAGCAGCTGCAGGGGGGATCGCAAGAGCGCGGCTCCTGGAGTCGCGGTGGGGTCGGCCCGGCCGACCATGGATGGAGGGGCGAGAGAAGCCCCCGGAGTATAGTGAGCGGCTCATGGCACGGGAAGAGGGGAATCGCGAGGAACTCACGGCAGCGGGGGGCGTCGAGACCGACGCGGCACGTGGCATCCGCCTGCTCCCTCGCGTCTCCCGGACCTTCGCGATCAACATCCGCACGCTCGCGGCACCCATGCGTTCCTCGGTGAGAGTGGCTTATCTCCTGTGCCGCGCGGCGGACACGCTCGAGGACGCCTGGCCGGGTCCCCCCGACGTGGTGGCCGCGCGGTTCGACACCCTGCTGGAAGCGATCGCGGGGGACTCGCACGCGGCGGCACGACTGGCAGCCGAGGCGGCCGGCTGCCCGGCACCCGCGGCCGAAGCCGAGGTCGTCGCCTCACTGCCGGCGCTCCTGCGACTGCTCGATGCCCTGCCCCCTGCGCAGACGGAGGCGGTACGAGACTGTGTCGTGACCATGGCGACCGGGATGCGTCGTCATGCCGTGCGAGCGGCGTCTCGGCCCGCAGGAGCGCCGTATCTCGAGGACACCGCCGAACTGCACACGTACTGCCACATCGTGGCCGGGTGCGTGGGCGAGATGCTGACTCGGTTGCATGCGGCCGTGCATGCGCTGCCACACGACGCGCAGTTCGAGTCGCGCATGCGGCTCGCACCGCGCGTCGGCGAGGCGCTGCAGCTCACCAACATCCTGCTCGACTGGCCTGCGGACCTGACGCGCGGCCGGTGCCACCTGCCGGCGACCTGGCTCGCCGTGCACGCAGTGGATGCGGGCGCGCTGGCCGATCACTCGGCCGTCGCGCGCGAGCTCGCGCTGCGCCTCGGCGGCCTCGCGCATGCGGCGCTCGACGAGGTCGCGGACTACCTCGATCTCGTGCCGCCCTCGCACGTGCGATACCGGCTGTTCGTGCTGTGGCCGGCGCTGTGGGCGCGCGCCTCGTTGCGCGTGGCGCTGGCGGATCCGGGCTTCCCGACGAGCGGCTCGAGGCCGCGTCTGTCGCGCGGAGCACTGTGGGCGAGCGCGGCGTCCTCGCTGCTCGTGGCGGGCAGCCATCGCGCCGTGCGACGCCTGCTCGCAGCGCCCGGCGCCTGACGCGCGCCCTCCGCGGTCAGCCCACCGGATCTGGAGGCACCGCGGTCTGCGCGGCCATCTCCTCGCGCGCGGCCACGTCTCGCAGGCGCGCGCTCACCCACAGCGCCCCCGAGAGCAGGAGGATGGCGCAGACCGAGGTCGCGATGGGCGCGCCGTAGCGCTGCGCGAGCGAACCGGCGAGCAATGCGCCGAACGGCGCCATGCCGACGAACATGAACGTGTACAAGCTCATCACGCGCCCCCGGAACGCATCGGCCGCTGTCATCTGCACCAGCGTGTTGGTGCTGGAGATGTAGAGGATGAGCCCGAAGCCCGACAGGAAGCCCATCACGAGCGTGAGCGGCAGGCTCCGCGACCACGCGAAGCCCGCCTGCCCCAGGCCCGCGATGACGAGGCCGACGAGCAGATGGCGCCGCAGGTCCCAGCGCGACAGCGGCCGCGTCATGCGGATCGCGGCGACGATCGACCCCAGCCCGAACGCGGACACGAGCAGGCCGTACTCGCGGGGTCCCGCGGCGAGGATCGTCCGCGCATAGACCGGCAGCAGCGTCGTGTACTGGAAGCCGATGCCCCCCATGAGCCCGAGCAGCAGCAGCAGCTCGCGCAGGCCGCGCTGTCGCCACACGTACCGCACGCCCTCGGTGAGCCGCGCGAGGACCGGCCCGGCGGCCGCGACGGCCCGCTCGGTCAGTCGGATCTGCACGAGCCCGGCGAGCACGACCAGGTACGATGCCGCGTTGATCCAGAAACAGCCGGCCTCGCCCACCGCCGCCACCATCACCCCTGCCAGCGCCGGACCCACGATGCGTGCCGCATTGAATGCGGCGGAATTGAGCGCGATGCCATTGGAGAGGTCGTCGCGCCCGACCAGATCGAACACCAGCGACTGCCGGGTCGGCAGATCGAATGCGTTGATCGTGCCGAAGACGAATGCGAGGGTGAGCACCATCCAGGGTTGCGCCGCGCCAGAGGAGACGAGCCATGCGAGCGCGACCGCCTGCAGCATGGCGAGCGACTGCGTCCAGAGCAGGAGCCGGCGACGGTCGAACCGGTCCACGAGCACACCGGCGAACAATGAGAACAGCAGCACCGGCAGGAACTGGGCGAACCCGAGCAGCCCCAGCATCCACGGCGAACCGGTGAGCCGATGCATCAGCCAGCCCTGCGCGACACTCTGCATCCACGTGCCGATGAGCGAGACCAGCTGAGTGGTCCAGTAGATCCGGAAGTCGCGATGGCGCAGGGCGCGCAGGCTCTGCGAGAGGACGGCGCGTGGGGCGGAGGACGTCACGACCACACGCTAACACGCTCCTCCTCGCGGGTCGGCCGGCGTGCGCCATGCCTCGCGCGTTGCGCGATGCACGATGCAACCGCTGGGCGAATCGGTGTGGCGGAGCGGCTCGGAGGTTCGATAGACTCCCTCGGCTCCGTGACCCCAGCGCCGCCCAACGACCCCATCGCCGAGTAGACCGGGAGGCTCCCCGCTGTGAACCACTGGCGTCCCCCTGCCAGAGCGTGCACGTTCGTGACCCTTTTCGCCGCGCTCGCCACCGCCCCGGAGGTGTCCGCGCAGAGCGTGGCGTGGCTCGCGGACAGCGTCGCGACCAACGTGCCGTCGCCGACCTCGATCGCCTTCGGACCCGATGGCCGACTGTACGTGCTGCAGCTCAATGGTCGGCTGAACATCTTCACGCTCGGGCCGGATGGCAAGCCCACGTCGGTGCAGATCGCGCCCGTGCTCAACACGGATCCCACCGGAGTCTGGGCGTGCCTCGGACTCTCGTTCGATCCACTCGACCCGCCAGACTCCGTGCGCGTCTACGTCTCGCGCACACGCGTCTACCAGCCCGCTTACGTCGGAGCCTACCTCGGCCGGCTCACCAAGCTGACAGGCCCGAACTTCGACAAGCCAGTCGATGTCATCTCCGGACTGCCGGTCTCCCGCATGGACCACGCCAACAATGGCACGTTCTTCGGCGACGACGGCAACCTCTACCTGCAGCAGGGCGGCAACACGAACTCCGGCGCGCCGGGCGAGGGGCTCAACGGATTCCGCGACGAGGGTCCGCTCTCGGCCGCGACACTCATCGCCTACATCCGCCGCCCGGGGTACGACGGCCACATCACGCACAGCGATCCAGAGCCTGGCGTGGCGCATCAGACCGGCGGTTTCGACGTGCAGGTGTACGCGCCCGGGTTCCGCAATCCGTATGACCTCGTCATGCACTCCAACGGCTATCTGTACGGCACGGACAACGGCCCGAATGTCGCGTTCCCGAACCCGACGCTCTGGGACTGCGACTCGCTGGGCCCGACGCTCGTGACCAGCGACGAGCTGGTGTTGATCGAGAAGGGGCGCTACTACGGGCACCCCAATCGCAATCGCTCTGCCCTCGACCCACGCCAGTGCAGGTTCCATCCGGTGACGGAACCGTCGAACGCCGAATACACTGCGCCGCTGCGTGTGGTCACTTCATCCACCAACGGCATCCTCGAGTACCGCTCGCGGCGGTTCTCGAGCGCGATCCGAGGCGATCTGTTCACAGGCCGGTATGAAGGTGGGCTCGGGCGGGCCACGCTCTCGGCGGACGGCCGCGCGATCACGACGTACGTGGCGGGCGGCCCGATGTTCGGCTGCCTCGACATCGCCGAGGGCCCCGACGGCACGCTCTACGGCGTGCGCTATGCCACCAACCAGGTGCTCATGCAGCGGCCGGTCGAGACCCCGCAGGCGGTCGGTCCGGTGGTCTGGCGCCTGTGGCCGGAGCGTGGCCCGCATGACCAGGCGCGGACCGTCTCGCTGTACGGCACCCGGCTCGCACTCGGCGTGGCGCCCACCGTCACTCTCGACGGCACCCCGCTCGCGGTCACGGCGTTCGACTCGGGCCGAGTGACGGTCGTGATCCCACCGATGCTGACCCCGGGCTGGCGGTCGCTCTCGATCATCACCTCGGAGGGCGGCGACTTCGCCACGAACGCTTACCGGGTGATCCGGCCCACATTGACCGACGGAGACACCGGCGGCCCCACGATCACGATCCTCGAGCCGGAGCGCCGCTATCACGACCGCATGCCGCCCAGTCTCACGATCAACGCGTACGACCGGCTCGGGCTCGGCTCGGTCGAGGTCCAGTTCGACGGCGGACCCTGGCAGAGCCTCGCGAGCGATGTGCCCGGTCAGAGCGTGCAGATGTTGCACACGCTGTCCAACGCCGCATGGAACGCCGCGTCCCCCGGAGAGCACCAGATCGTCGTGCAGGCGACCGACGATGCCGGCAAGGTGACCACCGAGAGCTGGTCGTGGATCAAGGGCCTGCCCCAGGGAGGCGTGCGCATCAACTCAGGTGGCGGCGGCGTGTGGAGCAGCGACGGCCTGTGGTTCTCGCCGGACTCCGCCGTGCTGTCGGGAGCCATGCTGGCGACCGCTCAGCCGATCGCCAAGACGCTCGACCAGGCGCTCTACCGCGACGCGCGCGCCAGCAACGGCGGACAACCCGCGGCCGAGTACAGCCTGCAGTTGCCGAACCGTGCCTACACCCTGCGGCTCGGCTTCGCAGAGATCGACACCACCTACGCCTGCAGCGGCTGTCGTGTGTTCGACGTGATGGCCGAGGGCGAGTCCGTGCTCCCGCATCTCGACCTCTCACACTCCCCGGGCGCATTCCATGCCGTCGAGCACGTGGTGGAGGCGCTCGTGATGGACGGCGAGCTGCGGCTGAGTCTCGGAGCCGGTAGTCATGGCGCGCTGATCTCGGCGATCGAGGTCTACCCACTCGGCTTGGACGACGTCACAGCGCCGACGATCGCGAGCATCCCCGAGCCGCAGGGCTTCGAGTACACCACATCGCCACGCCTCACCATCTCGGCCGCCGACCCAGCGGATGGCGAGCTGTTCGCGATCGAGTA
>CADEFY010000092.1 GCA_902826705.1 uncultured bacterium | reverse complement strand
CAGCTCCACATCGCCGCGGCACATCACGCTCTCGGCCGCGGCCGGGAGACCTCGCAGGCCGAGCCGCGTGGCGGTGAAGCCCTCGTTCATGACGCCGTCACCCTTCAGGTCCGGATCCTCCTCATGGCACACGATCGGGCGGCCCGTGCCGAGTGCGTACTCGAGTGCGCGCCGCATGATGGCCGCGCTCCGGACCGGGTGGCCGTCGTCGGAGAACGCCACGGCACCTGCGGCGGCGAGCGCGTGCAAGGGCGCGAGCTGCTCGCCCTTCTGACCGAGCGTCGCCGCGGCGATCGGCAGCACGCGACAATGCCCCGCTTCCTCGGCGCGCCGCCGCACCCATTCGACCCACGCGGCAGAATCGACGACGGGGTCGGTGTTGGGCATGCACGCCACGGTCGTGAAGCCGCCCGCAGCCGCTGCACGCGTGCCCGAGGCGATGCTCTCCTTGGCGGACTGTCCGGGCTCCCTCAGATGCACGTGCAGGTCCACGAGTCCTGGCGCGAGCACGGCGCCGTCGGCCTCGATCACCTGCGCCGACGCCGGGAGCGTCGCGGGGACGGGCACCACGAGGCCGTCGGCGAACGCGAGATCCACGCGCTCGCCGGTGCGCCAGTGCGTGGCGCCGCGGATCACCGTGAGGGTGCTCATCGGTGCACCGCCTTCCACGCCGACCACGCCCGCTGCAGCACCGCACAGCGCACGGCGACCCCGTTGGCCACCTGCTCCAGCACCACGCTCGACTCGCCGTCCGCCACCTCGCACGGCAGGTCGACGCCGCGGGTGACCGGACCCGGGTGCATGACCGGAGCGCCGGGCTTCATGAGCCGCACGCGCGCGGGCGTGACGCCGAACCGGCTCGCGTACTCGCCGAGTGCGGGCAGCAGCCCCTTCTCCATGCGCTCGCGCTGCAGCCGCAGCGCCATGACGCCGTCGGCGCCCTCGAGCGCCTCATCGAGCGTGGTCGCGCGCCAGCACCCGAGCGCCTCGACGTCGGCGGGTATGAGTGTCTCGGGGCCGCACACCGTGACCTGCGCGCCGAGTACGGTGAGCCCCGCGATCGCGGAACGCGCCACGCGCGAGTGCGCGATGTCACCCACGATCACCAGGCGACGCCCCTCGAACTGACCCTTCCAATGGTCGCGCAGCGTGAGCAGGTCGAGCAGGCCCTGCGTGGGGTGCTCGTGCATGCCGTCGCCGGCGTTGATCACGGCCATGCGCGGCAACCGCTGAGCCAGGTACGCCGCGGCGCCCGAGACGCTGTGTCGCACCACCAGGAGCTGCGCGCCCATCGCCTCGAACAGTCGTGCGGTATCGAGCAGCGACTCGCCCTTGTTGAGCGAGCTGGCGCTCGCGCTGAACGCGATCGTCTGTGCGCCGAGCCGGCGTGCCGCGATGTCGAAGCTGGTGCGCGTGCGGGTGGAGTCCTCGATGAACGCGAGCATCACCACGCAGCCGGCCAGATCGCTGCGGTCGGGGCCGCCGGCGCGCAGGTGGTCGCGTTCGTGCGCGGCGGCATCGAGCAGCGCGAGCAGGTCCTCGCGCGTGCGGCCCTCGAGGCCGAGCAGGTGGCGCGGGTCGGAGGCGAGCGTGGGGGTAGAGAAGATCCCCGCGCCCGCAGGCGACGGGGACAGTGAGGCGGTCGACGTCATCATGGGCCGTTCTCCCTTGGCGGACTCTCAGGAACGCCTTGAAGGTGGAGGACTCTGGCACGAGCCGGGAGGGAATCTAGCCCGGACGATCCGTGCAATGCCAGCGGGACGTTGCAGATGTCCTGACGCTGCGAGGTCGGCGGGGACATTCCGGCGGCTCGGAGCTTCCCAGACGCATGGCCGCAGCCTAGACTCATGCGTCCATGCGCCACTCCCCCGCTCTGCTCCTCGCGGCGCTCATCGCCTCGCCGTGCCTCGCCGGCACCGTCACGGTCGACCCCGTCCAGCGGCGGGTCGAGACCTCGCGCCTGATCCTGCGCTTCGACGCTGCGAGCCCCGAGGTCCTGCGCCAGGTCACGTTCAAGGACTGGGACCCGCTCGCGGACCTGACGGACGACACGGGCCTCAACGAGTTCTGGGGGCAGACGGCGCGCGGCCTCTCGGGCGTGAGCCACATCCGCCCGTTCGAGACGCTCGTCGGCGACTGGATCGTGCTCTCCCAGTCCGATTCGCAGGTGGTGATCGGAGTCCAGTCGGTGACCGACATGGAACCCTCTATCGAGTCGATCTACACGATCCCCGCGGACCAACCCTGGTACGAAGTGCAGCGGACGATCTTCTTCGGGGAGTTCCCCGAGAGCACGGCGTACCAGTCGTACCTGCCGCGCGTGGCGTTCGCGACCACATCGCGCGCATTGCGATTCCGCAACAGCCAAGGCCAGATCCTGCAGCGCGCCTACTGCTTCTCGGGTTGCGAGCAGACCGACTGGGACGGCCGTTGGATCCAGCATGTGGGCTGGACGGGAGTGAAGGAGCTGTCCATCGCGGTCATCGGTTCGCAGTACCACGCATACGGGCCGACGTTCGTGCGTGGGCGAGGGCCGGTCTCGGGCACGGACTGGAACGCGCCGCTGGTGCCCTTCGCGTTCCGCGGCGCCGCCGAGACCTCGCGCACGCTGATCGCATTCGGCACCGACATCGACGACACGACGCGGCTCGACTCGCTCTGGGCGTGGTACCACGACGGCTTCCAGGTGCTCGATGCGCCGCGTCCGCAGCCGGCGCTGGCGGCCGGATCCCTGCTCGCCCGCCCCAACCCGGCGCGCGGTGACGTGGCGCTGCACTTCGCGCTGACCCTGCCGGGCGCCGCCTCGCTGCACGTGCACGACGTGCACGGGCGCCGGATCTCGACCGTGCACGAGGGCGCGCTCGCGGCCGGCGCGCACGTGCTGCGATGGGATGGCCGCGACGCACGCGGAGCGCTCGCCCCGCCCGGGCTCTACCTGGCCCGTCTCGTCACGCGCGACGGCGTGCGCACCGCGAGGGTCGTGCGGGTGGAGTGAGGCTGCCCGCTCACTTCGGCAGCAGTCGCACCAGCCCGCGTCCGTCGAGCCCCACCTCGTACAGGTGGCTCGCCACCTCGAACTCCACGTCGACGGGGCGCAGGAACGCGATGCGCGAGCCGTCGGGCGTGTAGCGCGCGAAGAACCCGCGCTCCACCACATACCGCACGTCGCGGCCGTCGGCGGACCTGCGCCAGATCTCGGGGCCGCCCTCGGCCGAGCCGCGCGTGAACACGATCCACCGGCCATCCGGCGACCAGTGCGGCCACATGCCCTCGTCGATCACGCGGCGCTCGCGGCCATCGGCGCGCATGAGCACGAGCGAGTCGGTGCCCTCGAACGAGCGATAGTACGCGATCCAGCGGCCGTCGGGCGACCACTCGGGGTTGTACTCATCGCCTTCGGGGCCGCCGATCGCGCGCGCGCCACGGCCATCGGCGCGCACCAGCCAGAGCTGCATGCGGCCGCCCACGCGCCGGCCGTAGGCGATCTGCCGCCCATCGGGGGACCAGGCCGGGGTGCCCTCACCCGCCGCATCCGCGGTGAGCAGGTGCTCGGCTCCCGTGGCGACATCGCGCACCCGCAGTCGCGGCAGCGAGTCGCGCTGCGCCACGTACACGAGCCGGCGGCCGTCGGGCGCCCATGCGCCCCACTGGTGCCAGCCGCTCGTGTCGCTCACGGCACGCGGTCCATCGCCGGCGCGCGTGCTGCGGAACACGGCCGAACGCGGGCCGAAGGAGCCCGAGAACAGCAGGTCGCGCCCGTCGGGCGAGTAGCTGAACTCGCGCACGAACAGCCCCGGTGGCGGCGGGATGACGCTCGCGGTCTCGGGGGCGGCGGCGAACACGAGCGCGGCGACCAGCGCGAGCCCGCTCACAGCAGCGTGCCGCGTAGCACCAGGCTGGCCACCGAGAAGTAGAGCACGATGCCCATCACGTCCACGAGCGTGGCCACGAACGGGGCCGAGGCGCTGGCGGGATCGAGTCCCACGCGGCGCAGCAGGAACGGCAGCATGGAGCCGCTCACGGTGCCGAACGTGACCACGCCCATCACGCTCAGTCCCACCGTGGTGGCGATCAGCAGACTGTGCTCGCCGTAGGTATGGAACAACTGCTGCCAGATCTCGATGCGGGCGAACCCGAGCACGCCGAGCAGCAGCCCCATGATCAGCCCCTGCATCACCTCGCGGCGCACGACGCGCCACCAGTCGCCCAGCGTCACCTCGCCCAGCGCCATGGCGCGGATCACGAGTGTGGACGCCTGGGAGCCCGAGTTGCCGCCGCTCGAGATGATCAGCGGGATGAACAGGCCTAGCACGAGTGCTCGCCCGAGTTCGTCCTCGAACCGCCCCATGGCCGAGGCGGTGATCATCTCACCCAGGAACAGCACCGCGAGCCACAAGACGCGCTTGCTGAGCAGCGAAGTGAAGCCGGTCTCCAGATACGGCGCGGCGAGGGCCTCGGTGCCACCGATCTTCTGGATGTCCTCGGTGGCCTCTTCCTGGATCACGTCGACGATGTCGTCGACCGTGACGATGCCCTTCATGTGGCCCTCGCCGTCCACGACCGGGATCGCCTGCAAGTCGTGCTGCGCGAACATCCGGCCGAGTTCCTCCTGGTCGGTGTCGTCGCGCGCGGTGACCAGATCGGTCACCATCAGGTCGCGGATCGTCTTGCCAGGCGCCGCGGAGAACAGATCGCGGAACGACACCACGCCCGCCAGCCGCTGGTCGGCCTCGACGGCGTAGATGTAGTACACGCTCTCGAGCGTGGCGCGGGCCTGCCGGCGCAGGTAGCTGATCGCCTCGTCCACGCTCACGTCGGGGCGCACGCGGGCGTAGCGCGGGTTCATGAGTCCGCCCGCATCGTCCTCGGCATAGGCGAGCAGCGCTCGCACCTCGCGTCGCGTGGGGTCGTCGAGCAGCCCCAGCAGTTCTTCGCGCTCGGAGTCCTCGGACTCCTGAACCACGTCCGCGGCATCGTCGGGCGGCAGCAGCCGCATCCAGGAGCGCCGCTGCCCCGCGGGCATGGCGTGGATCAGCTCGTACTCCTCGCGCGCGGAGAGCTCGAGGAAGAAGTCCTCGGCCTGGTCGCGCGGCAGGTCCATGAACGCCTCGAGCCGCTCCTCGATGTCGAGGAGGCGCCAGGTCTCGAGCAGGTCGTCGACCTCGAGACCCGCATCGCTCTGGGCTTCACGGCGCAGCGAGTCCATCGGCGTGCTCCTGGCGGGGGGGCGGGCGATGCGGAGCGCATCGGCGCAGCCACACGCAACCTAGCCCTTGCCGCGCGCGGGCGTCCAGCGCGTTCGCACGCGCGCATGCAGCGCCGCGCGCGAACGCGTCAGGGTCGTCGAGCGGCGGCGGCGGTGCCCGCGGCCGCGAGCCGCGGCATGGGCGCGCCGGCGGTGGTGATCAACGCGACGGCGGTCACCACGATCGCACCGGCGAGCAGCGTGCGCGCCGACATCGTCTCCCCCGCCAGCGCCCAGCCGAGCACCATGGCGACGATCGGGTTGATGAACGCGTACGTCGCCACCTTCTCGGGCCGCACGTACTGCAGCAGGAACAGGTACGCGCTGAACCCGAACACCGAGCCGAACACCGCCAGGTAGAGGAGCGACGCCCACGCGCGCGGCCCGATGCGAGCCAGTTCGAACCGCGGCCACTCGCCGGCGATCGTGGCCAGGGCCAGCATGGCCAGTCCCCCGGCGGTCATGCCCACGGCCGTCGAGACGAGCGGTGAGGCGGGCATGGCCACGCGGCGCGACCACAGCGAGCCCCACGCCCACGACAGCGCACCGAGCACCGGCACGAGAGTCCACCAGGGCGAGAACTCCGCGTGCGCCGCGTCGACCAGTCCGGGGCCGATCAGCAGCAGGATGCCGCCGAACCCCAGCACGAGGCCGAACACCGCACGCGGCGCGGGCGGCATGGCGCGCGGCCCGAGCGAGGCGAGCAGCGCCATCCAGAGCGGGATCGTGGCGAGCAGCAGCGCCACGATGCCCGAGGGCAGGTGCGCCGTGCCGATGGTGACCGAACCGTTGCCCGCCGCCGGCAGCAGCACGCCGACGAGCGCGGCGTTCCCCCACTCGGCGCCGCGCGGCCACGGGGCGCGCGTGATCCCCGCCCACGCCAGCAGCAGCAGACCTGCCAGCAGCAGGCGGATCCCGCACATCGCGAGCGGCGGCATGTCGGCGATCGCCCAGTGGATCGCGAGGAACGTGGAGCCCCACACCAACCAGATCGTGGCGAAGCAGAGCACCACGAGCGGCATCAGACCCCGGCGCTTCAGCTCGGTCATCGCCGCCCCACGCGCTCCGGGGCGGGCTCGATCGGGAGCGTCCAGCCCTCCTTGATGGTCTCGAGCACGATCGTGCTCTGCGTGGAGCGCACATGCGGGATCGCGCCGAAGCGCTCGCGCAGCAGCCGGCCGAGCGCCTCGGAGTCGCGCACGCGCACCTTGACCAGATAGCAGTCCTGGCCGGCCACGTGATGCACCTCGAGCACCTCGGGGATCTCGGCCAGCGCCTGGCCAGTGCCCATGTCGCCGGTGCGCTCGTCGCTGCGCACGAGCACGAACGCGAGCAGCGGACGGTCGAGCGAGCGCGCGTCGAGCCGCGCGGCATAGCCGCGCACGATGCCGCGCTCCTCCAGCCGGCGCACGCGCTCGAGCACGGCGGACGGAGCCATCTCCACCTGGCGCGCGATCTCGGCGTTCGAGATGCGGCCCTGGTCCTGCAGGAGCGTCAGGATGCGGCGGTCGATCATGTCGAGCATGCGGTCCCTCCCTTGGCTGGGCCCATGATACGTCGATGGATGCGCCATTCAAGCGAAGGAATCGCTAGTTCCATCGTTCACAAGCCGACGATTGTTCGGCACCCCGGCCCCCGACAGGCCGAGGGCCCGGGCCGCCGCAGCGGTCCGGGCCCTCGCACGCCTCGCGCCGGGCGTTCGAGCTACTCGTCGGTCTCCTTGATCACCACGCTGTCGACACCGTCGACCTCGACGAGCTTCACCCCGATCACCTCGCGCTTGGAGGTGGGCACGTTCTTGCCCACGTAGTCCGCGCGGATCGGCAGTTCGCGGTGGCCGCGGTCGATCACCACGGCGAGCTGGATCATGCGCGGGCGGCCGAAGTCGATCAGCGCATCCATCGCCGCGCGCACCGTACGGCCGGTGTAGAGCACGTCGTCCACGAGGATGGCCACCTTGCCGTTGATGTCCACGGGGATCTCGGTGGTGCCCACCACCGGATGCGCCGCGACGGTCGAGAGGTCGTCGCGGTAGAGCGTGATGTCGAGCGTGCCCTCGACGGGCGCGTGGCCCTCGAACTCCTTGATCTTCGTGGCCAGCCGGTGCGCGATCGGCACACCGCGGCGCCGGATCCCCACGAGCACCAGGTCCTCGACGCCCTTGTTGCGCTCGACGATCTCGTGCGCGATGCGCGTCACGATGCGACGCAGTCCGTCCGCGTCGACGATCTCGGCCTTCTCTCGGATCGCCATGGGGGCCTCTTGGCAGGGGGGCGTGTCTCTCAGGGCACGGCAGCGGCGGGAACCATAGCGGCGGGGCCGCGGGTCCGGCAAGGCGGGCGGCAGCGAACTCAGCGCGTGGGGTGCTTGCTGCGCAGCGCGACGTCGGCGAGGAACACCGTGCGGGTGGAATCACTGGCGAACAACCATAGCCGTCCGGCGGCCTCGGCCCGCGGCGAACGCCGCGTGGGCTGGAAGCGCGTGAGCAGCACGGGATCGGTGACCGGCCCGGTGTAGCGCTCGGGCTCGGCGAGGAACTTCGTGCGGGCGGCCGGCGAGCTGAAGTAGTAGAGCTCGAAGTCGACCCACGTCCGCAGGGTGCTGTCGATCGCCGCCGTCGCCCCTCGCTGCACCGGGCAGGCGAGCGTGATCCCGGCCTCGCGCAGCGGCTTCTCGGGAGAGGAGGACAGGTCGCGCGCGCAGAACACGCAGCAGAAGCCGATCGGCGCGCGGTTCACATAGAGTGGCCGCACCTTCACGCTCAGCTTGCTGTGGGACATCACGCACTGCGCGTTGAC
The DNA here is from genome assembly GCA_902826705.1 of uncultured bacterium. Lineage (GTDB taxonomy): Bacteria > Eisenbacteria > RBG-16-71-46 > RBG-16-71-46 > RBG-16-71-46 > CADEFY01. Next base: position 2,405 of record CADEFY010000092.1, on the reverse strand, counting down.
CGACACCAGCGAGTCGGCGTAGCGCACGCGCGGGAACGCCGCGTCGCCCCCGGGCTCGAACGTGCCGAACGTGGGACTCGCGCGCCGCGGCGTGGCGCCGAGCAGCGTGAACGCCACGAGCGCGGCGAGCGCGAGGCCGGCCCGACGCAGGCGGCTCATGCGCGCTCGCCTTCGACGACGATGCGTGACAGGTCCCAGCCGCGCACGAACAACTCGCTCACTTCCCTGAGCAGCCGCAAGCGGTTGCCTCGCACCACCGGATCGTCGACGTTGACCATGACCTTGTCGAAGAACCCATGGATCGGCCGGTCCAGTTCGAGCAGCGCGGGCAGGATGCGGGCGTAGTCGCGCTGGTCCCAGAGTGGTGTGATGGCGACGCGCGCACGGTCGAGCGCCTCGAGCAGCCCCTTCTCGTACGGGTCGGCGAGCCGCGCCCGGTCGAGCTGCGCCGGCAGCGGCTCGGTGGCCGCCTTGAGGATGTTGGCCACGCGCTTGTAGAGCACCACGAGCGGCTCGAACCGCGCATCGCCACGGAACTCCCCCAGCGTGCGGGCGCGCGCCAGTGCGTCCGCGGCATCGCACCAGCCGGGGCGTGCGGCGTCGCCCATGACGATGCGCGCTTCGAGCGCGGCATCGCGCGTGTCGTAGGCCACGCCGCGTTCCTCGAGCGCCACGTCGATCCGCCCGCGCCAGAACTCGCCCAGCTTCTTGATGATCTCGGCGTGCGGCAGTTCGGGGTCGGCGGCGAAGAAGTGCCGCGTCATCTCCATGGTGGTCGCACGCAGGTCCAGGTGGAGTCCCGCGTCGAGCACGATCCGCACCGCGCCATTGCCTGCGCGGCGCACGCCGAACGGATCCTCGCTGCCGGTGGGCGTCTTGCCCGCGACGAACGCGCCCGCCACATGATCGAGCTTGTCGGCCAGCGCGAGCAGCCGCCCGGCCGGCGTGGCGGGGATCGCGTCGCCGGCGCCGCGCGGGCGGTAGTGTTCGGCGATCGCGGCCGCGGTCGCCTCGGGCTCGCCCGCTCGCCGCGCGTAGTGCCCGCCCATCACGCCCTCGAGGCTGGCGTACTCCTTGCCGCTGCCGATCATCTCGCCGAGCAGGTCGGTCTTGGCCAGCAGCGCGGCGCGCGTGGCGGCCTGCTTGGCGGCCGGCAGCAGCGCGTCGGCGAGCCAGCCGGTGAGCGACTCGAGCCGGTGCGCCTTGGCCTTGAGCGAACCCAGGCCCTCCATCCACACGACGGCGTCGAGCTTTTCGACGAGCGCTGCAGGCGGCTGCTTGAGATCGGTGTTCCAGTAGAAGAGCGCGTCCTCGAGCCGTGCGACGAGCACGCCCTCGTTGCCGCGCCGGATCACGTCGAGCCCGCGGTCATCGCCGTTGCGCACCGCGAGGAAGCCCGGGCGCAGCGTGCCGTCGTCGGACTCGAGCGCGAAGAACCACTGGTGCTCGCGCAGCGCGGTCACGGTGACTTCGCGCGGCAGGGTCAGGTACTTGCCGTCGAACGCGCCCGCGAACGTGGTGGGCCATTCGACGAGGTGGTTGTTGATGTCCGTGAGTTCGTCATCGGGGACAAGCCGGGCCTCGGCGGCTTCAGCCGCCTCGTGCAGCTGCGCCACGAGCTTCTCGCGCCGCGCCGCCGGATCGGCGATCACATGCGCCGCGAGCAGCGCGGCCTCGTAGGCCGCTGGCGACGCGATGCTCACCTTGCCAGGGTGCAGCACGCGATGCCCGAAGCTGTCGCGGCCCGCTGTGAGGCCGAACGCCTTCACCGGCAGCACGGACTCGCCAAGCAGTGCCACCAGCCAGCGCACCGGCCGGCCGGCGCGGTAGTCGCCGTCGTCCCAGCGCATCGACTTGGGGTACGTCAAACCAGTTGCCACACCAGCGAGCCGTTCGGGAAGCACATCGGCGGCCGACCGCCCCACGTGATGGACAGTGACCGTCACATATTCGCCCTTCGGCGTGTCGACGCGGCGCACGTCACCCACGCTCACGCCCTTTCCTTGGCAGAAACCGATGAGTGCGCGCGTGGGTTGGCCCTGCGGGTCGAACGCCGCCTTGGCCGCCGGGCCCATGGCCTCTTCCGAGTGGTCAGCTTGTCGCTCCGCGACGTCGCGAACCAGGACAGCCAGACGACGCGGCGTCGAGTATGGGTAAGTGTCTCCATGCTGAAGGCGCAGCTCATCAAGCATCGCATTGATGCCCATCTTGAGCTGGTACATGACCATCTGAATGTAGCCAGCCGGCAGTTCCTCGATGCCGATCTCGAACAGCAGGTCGCGGCTCATCGCGCGGCCTCCTTGGCGGCGCGCTTGGCGGCCTGGGCCTGCGCCTTCTGCTGCTGCTCGTCGTAGTGCGCCAGCCAGCGGTCGCGCGCGGTGGCGTCCTTGATGAGCGGGTAGCCC
>CADEFY010000091.1 GCA_902826705.1 uncultured bacterium | reverse complement strand
GGACTTCCGCTTCTACGCCGTGGGCGACAGCGGCACGATCCTCAAGAGCCTCGATGGCGGCCTCACCTGGGCCGTGAGGACGAGCGGCACCACGACGACCCTGCGTTCAGTGATCGGGCTCGAACCGCTGCCCACGGTGGTGGGGGATGGCGGCCTGATCCTGCGCGGGGATCCCACGGGCACCACCTGGACGCCACGGGTGAGCGGCGTCACGCACACGCTGCGCGGCGTGCCGCTCTTCCTGGCCGGGCTGGCTGTGGGCGATGCCGGCACCCTCGTGCGGTCCACCGACAACGGCGCCACCTGGAACCCGATCGCGAGCGGCACCAGTCGCGCGCTGCATGCGATCGCCGACGCCAGCGGTGCGATCTACGCCGTGGGCGAGCACGGCCTCATGCTCAAGTCGTCCGACAACGGGGCCACTTGGGGGCATCAGGCCACGCCCGTCACGAGTCACCTGAACGGTGCGTTCTTCTACCTCTTCGCGCACGCAGGCTACGCCGTGGGGGATCACGGCGTGATCCTCAAGACCACGGACGGCGGCGGTCCGATCGTCACGCACGTGGGTCCACGCGAGCCGGCCGCCGGGCGTGCGCCGCGCATCGACTCGGCATCGTCGCCATTCCGGCTCGCGACCACGATCGAGTTCCATCTGCCCGAGTCCGGCGCGGTGCGGCTGCGCGCATTCGACGCTGCCGGCCGGAGCGTCGCCACACGCGCGCTGGGCTGGCGCGCCGCGGGTTCGCACCGCATCGACTGGCCGCTCGCGCACCTGCCCGCCGGGGCGTACACGTGTCAGCTCGAGTGCGGCGCGCAGAGCGCCACCACGCGGGTCGTGCGTCTACCCTGAGCGGCCTCGGCGCGGGGATCAGCCCTTGTAGAGCCGCTTCACGCGCCCCCACGTGGTCGTCGGCGCCGCGGTCGGCAGGTCCTGGATGAACCGCAGCGCGCGGATGTGCACCTGCGCGTTGGCGCCACCCGTGCCGTCACCGAACAGCAGCCGGTTGGCCGCCAGCGCCGACCCGGCCGAGGCCGTGCCCGCCAGGACCCCATCGCGATAGATGCGGAAGCTCGTGGCCGAGGTCCAGTCGAACACGTAGTCGTGGAAGGCACTGCTGTTGTCGAGTCCGCTCGCCGTCAACACGAATCCGCTGCTCGTGAGCATGTAGACCTGGGTCGGCGTGATCGAGAACCCGAACTGCACGCTGCCCGTGGCGAAACCGAAGAACGTGCCGCCCTGGCCCGAGGGGTACACGCTCGAGCCCTGCACCTGCAGGCACTTCATGGTCACGCGGAGCTGCTTGGGTTCGGTCGTGGTCACGCCGCCGTTGATCTGGTACAGCACGCTGCCGCCCGCGCTGCTGATCGTCTGTCCGATCGTGTCCATGATGAGCGTGCCGGGAACGAATCCGGTCACGCTGGCCTCGGGCACTCCCGCATGCACGCCGCTCGTGGTGTAGGTCCAGCCCTGCGCCGAGGGGAGCGCGTTCATGGCCACGGAGATGTCGAACGGGGCTGCTGCGGCCGGCACCGCGAGCGCGTGCAGCAGAAGGATCGGGGCTGCGAGCGTGGGAAGACGGCGCATGGGAACGACTCCGATCTGAGGTGGGCGAGGGCCTCCCCAAGGGCGGCCAAGGGGCGGAGGGACCGAGCGACGCACCAAGTCTAGGCCCCACATGCGCCCGGATCGAAGCGAGAATTCGCCTCCGCGCCCTCGATCGCGCCGTTATCGCGGCGCCCAGAACCCGATCGCCACGCCTCCCGGGGCCATCACGATCGCGATCCAGCCCATGCCGCTCGGCAACTGCATGGGCGGCGCCATCAGCGAGGCGCCCGCGGCGATCGCGGCGTCGAATGTGGCATGGATCGACGCCACCTCGACATACGGGATCGTGCCCGGGGCTTCGGGCGGCATGTTCTTGCGGATGCCGCCGCCGGTGTTGTTGGCCGAGCGCCACATGTGATACGGCCCGGCCTCCGTGGGCACCGTCTCACCGAACTGCCACTTGAGTACGATCTCGCACCAGCGCTTGGTGGCCGAGGGGGCGCTGCTCGCCAACTCGGTGTGCGTCACCAGGCCGATGCGCGGCGCCGGCATCGCGGCCGCGCCGGCCCTGCGGGCGGGCTTGCGACTCGCGGCGCGCTTCGCGGGTGCTCGCTTGCCTGCGGCCTGCTTCGTCGCGGGCCGCTTCGCCGACTTGTGCTTCAAGGCCTTCGCCTGCTGCTTCACACCGCGCTTCGCCGCCTTGCGTTGGGCCATGGAGCGCCTCTTTCCTGAATGGGGGACGCGCTACCGCGGATCGGCCGCGCACTGCGAATCGAGCCCACCCTACGCCTCGGGCGAGTGCTCGGCCATCTCGTCGCACGGACGGTCGATCCACGAGCGACCGAGGGATACCCATGCAGGCGTCACCGTTCCGCCGCCACATCGGCATCGACCACGCGTTCCCGTACCCAGCGCGCTACTTCGCGACGCCTGGCCTCGCGCTCTGCTACGCCCCCGAACGGAGCGAAGCAGAGCGCGAGACTGCAGCCCACGAAGGCTGGATCCTCGGCGTCTTGTGATCGACAGCCGCAGCCCTCACCGCACCCGCACCACCCGTTCGCGCAACTCCGCGCCCTCGGTGGAGAGCCGCACGAAGTACACGCCGGCCAGCGCCACGTGGCCGCCGTCGGCACGGCCGTCCCAGATCGCTTCGTGCCGTCCGGCCGCACGCATGCCCTCAGCCAGTGCGCGCACGCGCCGCCCCGCCAGGTCGTAGACGCCGAGCGACACGCGCGCCTCGCGCGGCAGATCGAACGCCACACGCGTGGGTCCGATCGCCGGGTTGGGCGTGGCACGCAGGGCCAGCGCCGTGGGCAGCGCCGCGCCGGGCGCTTCGGTCACGCCATCCAGTGCGCCTACCACATGCAGCGTGGTCCAACCCGAGCCGAGCACGGTCACCTGCGTCACGCCGTTCACCTGCAGCGGCGTGTAGATGAACTCGGTACCACCCGGTGCGACACGCCCGAGCACCTGCTGGTTGTTGTACCCCCACACCCACACCCGCCCCTGCGAGTCGAGCGCCGAGGCCCAGCCGCCCCAGCCGGCCAAGATGCGACCGGGCAGCGTGAGCCCGGGGATCAGACCCGGCGTGGGCGAGTGCGTCAGGGTGACATCGCCTCGGCCGAGCAGGCCGTACTGGTTGCTGCCCCACGAGTACGCCGCGCCCGTGTTCGAGATCGCGAACGCGGCGCGCGCGCCTGCGGCGATCTTGCGGATCACCGGCAGTCCGATCACCTGCACCGGCAGGGCGCTGCGCGGCGTGACCGACTGGTCCACGCCGATCCCCAACCAACCGGACAGGTTGGACCCCCACATCCACACGGTGCCATCACGCTTGAGCGCCATCGCAGCAGTGCCGCACGCGGCGATCGCCTCCACCTCTGCGAGACCCACCACGGCCGCCGGCGTCGTGAACCAGCCGCCCACCGTGCCGCGGCCGAGTTGCCCCTCGCTGTTGTCGCCCCATGCGGTCACCGTGCCGTCGGCCTTCAGCGCCATGCTGAAGTTGGCGCCGCATGCCACCTGCGCCACGCAGCCCAGGCTCGCCAACGACGTCACGGGCACGATGCGGTCGCTGACCGTGCCGTCACCCAACTGGCCGTAGCCGTTGTAGCCCCACGCCCACAGGCTGCCGTCGCGCCGCACGGCGAGCGTGTGGCGGTCCCCAGCGGCGAGCTGCATCACCTCCGTGAGTCCCGACACGGGCACGGGGGTGAGCGCCTGTCCCGAATACTGGTTGTTGCCGAGCTCGCCCGAGTTCTGCGTGCCCCACGACAGCAGCGTGCCACCGCTGCGCAGCGCCACCGTGTGCAGGACACCACCCACGGCCTGCTGCATGTCGAAGAGGCCGGGCTGCACGGTGGGCGGGCGGATGTTCACCGTGCTGCCATCGCCCACCTGGCCGGCGAAGTTGGTGCCCCACGACACGAGCGCCTTGGCTGTGGGCGCGGTCAGCACGGTCACGCGGCACGGCGTGCTCAGCGTGCTGAACGTGTCGTTGCAGGTGGACACGAGACAGTCGAACGTGCCGTTCACCCAGTCGTTCGCGGGCGCCATGAACAGGCGGTCGGTGAGCGAGCCGGCCACGATGCCGTCGTCGAAGAGGGGCGCCCCGTTCTTTCGCCACTGGTACTTGAGCCGCTTGCCCGGCGCCTTCACCTGCAGCACCACGGTCTCTCCGGTGCGAACGACGATGCAGTTCGGGGGTTGCTGCGTGAACACCGGCGGCGGCACCTGGAATCCGAACTGCAACGCCACGTTGCGCGTGGTGCTCCACAGGTCCTGGTCGTGCTCGGGGTAGCGCAGCCGGAAGCTGGTGATGAACGAGAACACGTCGTTGGGATCGTCGTCCCGGAACACGGTCATGATGGCGGCATCGCCCAGCGACATCTCGTCGGCTGCGCAGTCGCGCACGGCGTCGCCGTCGGCGTCTTCGTTCTCGTCATCGTCGATGTCACGAAACAGAGCCGCCACGAAGTTCTCCGTCCTCGCGTCGGGGAACGAGTCGTTGGGCGCTTGCTGGCAGCGCTCGGTCAGTTCCAGGGTGTAGCGGCTGTCGCCGAGCGAGAGCGGCACCTGGCCGTAGCGCGCCTGTGACTTGCGATTCAGATAGGAGCCGAACCAGTTGGCCCACCCCTCGCTGATCGCATCCTGGTGGTTCTCGGGGCAGTAGATGCAGTGCGTGTCATCCCCCGAGTCGTTCGGGTCGCCGTCACAGAACCCATTGTCGTAGTCGGCGGGTCCGAGGAAGCCGAAGTGCTGCTCCACGTGGTGCCCGAACTCGTGGCTCTGGGTGCCCTCGGTCCAGGTCTCGTCATCGCCGATGTGCACTTCCTCGAAGAACGGCTGGTAGTAGGTGTCGGTGTCCGGCCACTGCACGTCGATCAGCGGCGTGTTCATGGCGTGCGAGGCCGCGTAGCGATGGGCGCGGATCGTGTTGTTGTAGATGAACACCGCGCCGTGTTCGCTGGAATCCCCCGACATCATGGTGCCGAAGTCGGCCACCGAACCGGTGAAGTCGTCCAGGATGGCGTTGTCGCTCGACCATTCGTACGTGATCTCGAGTACGTCGGCGGTCTGCACGTCCACCTCGGGGCCGCCTGCGCTGAACTCCACGTACAGGTCGGGATCGTCGCAGCCCAGCACATCGCAGTCATCCCAGTCCACCACCACGTCGAACCAACCGTTCTCGTCGGTGAAGCCCTCCCACAGGGTGTCGTCGAACGGATCGGGCGAGTCGTCGTCCCTCACGCGGACCACGAGGTGATCGGCGCCCAGCGTGTCGGCGCCGTTCCGGATGTAGACGAACCGGCCCTTCAGTCGGATCGTCTGCCCGCCCGCCGACTTCTGCGCGGTGCCGAGCGCACGCGGTCCACCGTCCACGAACGCGACCGGCGTGGCGTGGCGCGCGCGCGCCAGCGTGCGCGCGTCGAGTCGCAGCTTGCGACTCACGCGACGGCCATCGAGCGTGGCGCTCACCACGAGCGGCTCGTTCGGGTCGCGCGGTGTGGCCTCGAACTCGAACTGTCGCGTGCCCTTGCTGGGCATCACCATGCGGCCCGGCGCATCCGGGGTGCGCACGCTCCAGCCCGAACCCTCGATGCGCACGTCCTCCAGCAGGCCGGCGCGGGCGGTCACCACCTCGATCCGCCCGCGCACGGGATCGCCCGCGCGCACCGCGGCGGGCGGCTCGCCCACCCAGCGCAACGTGAGCGGCGCGCGGCTCACGGTCGCGTGGGCGAGGCCGGGCAGGAGACTGGCGAACAGCAGGAGACACGAGAGGGGGCGGGCGAGACGGGGCATGGCGGACCTCCGAGGAGCGAAGCGCGGGACCAGCGACCACCTGGTTCAACGATCGCGCCCCCGCCACCTGCACAGCGCATGTCCCACGGCTGCGCGAGCAGCTAAGCTCGGCGGCGCCATGGACGACCCGGCCTCCGACTCCACCGCTGTGCTGCTCCAGCGCGTCCGCTCCGGCGACGCGCTCGCGCGCGACCGCCTCATGGCACGGCACCTGCCCAGGCTGCGCGCTTGGGCGCACCGGCGGCTGCCCGCCAGCGCGCGCGGCCTCACGGACACCGATGACCTTGTGCAGGTCACGTTCCTGCGAGCGTTGAACCATCTGGAGGGCTTCGAGCCCCGCCACGAGGGCGCGTTCCTCGCCTACCTGCGACAGATCCTGCTCAACGCCATGCGCGACGAGATCCGCCGCGCGGTCCGGCGGGGCGCGCATGGCGAGCTGGACGAGTCGCTCGAGGACCGGGGTCCGTCGCCGCTCGAATCGGCGATCGGCCGCGACGCCCTCGATCGCTACGACGCGGCGTTCGCCAGGCTCGGCGCGGAACAGCAGGAGGCGGTGTTCATGCGGGTCGAGATGGGCTTCACGTACGAGCAGATCGCCGAGGCGCTCGGCAAGAACTCCATGAACACCGCGCGCATGATCGTCTCGCGCGCGCTCGCGCGGCTGGCGCTCGCCATGGACGAGCCCGGCGCAGGGGGGCCCGATGCCTGATGCGCGCGAGGAGGTCGAGGCGCTGCTCGCCGATGTGGCGAGTGCGGTGGCCGACCAGACGCCCGTCGATTGGAGCCGCGAGGCGGCGCGCACGCCGCTGCATGGGCGGGCGCTCGAGCGTCTGCAGCAGATCGCGGCGCTCGAGCAGGCCCACCGGCAGCTCGCCCGCACGCCGAGCGGCCGGCCGGTGCTGTTCACGTGGGGCCCGCTCGAGGTGATCGAGCCGCTCGGCTCGGGTTCGTTCGCCGAGGTGTTCGCCGCCTGGGATCGCACGCTCGCGCGCGAAGTGGCGCTCAAGCTGCGCCGCGCCGACGCGCCGGCCTCGCACCTCGAGGACCGCCGCTGGATCGACGAGGCGCGGCGCCTGGCGCGCGTGCGCCACCCGCATGTGCTGGTCGTGCACGGCGCCGACGTGGTCGACGGCCGCGCCGGCATCTGGACCGAACGCATCGTGGGGGACACGCTCGAGGCGCTGCTCACCGCGCGCGGGCCGCTGGGCGCGCGCGAGGCCGCGGCGCTCGGCATCGACCTGTGCGCGGCGCTCGCGGCCGTGCACGGCGCGGGTCTCGTGCACGGCGACGTGACCACGCGCAACGTGATGCGCACCGGCGGTGCGTCGGGCGGCGAGGACTCGGGCCGCATCGTGCTCATGGACTTCGGCAGCGCGGAGGACGCGGGCGACCCGGCGCTCACCACCGTGGGCACCCCGATCTTCACGGCCCCTGAGGTGCTCGCGGGGGGCGCCCCCTCGGCGGCCTCCGATGTCTACGCCGCCGCCGTGGTGCTGTACCGCATGCTCACGGGGCGGCACCCGGTGGGCGCAGGGCCGATCGAGCAGATGCGCACGCAGCTCACGAGCGGCGCCCGTCTGGCGCTCCGCGACCCGCGGCCCGAGCTACCGGCGGCCCTCGTGCAGGCGGTCGAGCACGCGGCCGCGCCCGATCCGGCGCAGCGGTTCGCGACGGCGGCCGAGTTCGAGCGCGCGCTGGCCGCGGCGATGGGCGCTCCCACCGAGGCCGCGCCGCCTCGCGCGCCGTGGCGCGCGCTCGCACTGGCGGCGGCTGCAGCGGCGATCGCGCTGCTCGCGATCTGGTGGCAGGGCCGCACGCGCGACCCCGGTACCGAGGCGGGGGAGCCCGCGAGTCCTCGCGTCGCGGACGCGGCGCCTGGCTCGCGATCGGCGCCCGCGCCCGCCGCGAGCCTCGCGCCCGCGCCCGTGGCGCTCCAGGTCGACGCGGCGCTGCTGCGCACGGCGGCGGGCTCGCGCGAGCCGGTCGTGAGCGGCGACGTCGTGGCACCGGGCGACGCGCTGAGCCTCGAGCTGCAGGTCTCTCGCGCCGCGCATGTGTACGTGTTGAGCGAGGACGAACGCGGCGGCGTGTTCGCGCTCTTCCCGCTGGCGGGGCGAGGAGCCCGCAACCCGCTCGCGCCAGGGGCGCGGCACACGCTGCCCGGCTCCGAGCAGGGCGCAGCGCTCGAGTGGCAGGTCACGAGCGCGGGCGGGCGCGAGACGATCCTGATCGTCGCGGCCGCGGAGCCTCTCGCACCCGTCGAGCAGGCGCTCGCCGCCATGCCCGCGCCGCGCGCGGGAGCCGAGGTCGAGTACGCGGCCGTGAGCGCCGAGGCGCTGTCGCGGCTGCGTGCGGTGGGCGGGCTCACGCGCGGGCCGGTCGCGCCCGCGCCCCGCGCCGGAGGGCGACTGGCCGCACTCGCGCGCGCGTGGTCGGAGCAGGCCGACGGGGCGCTCTGGCTGCGCCTCATCGAGCTCGAGAACCCGGGGCCGTAGCATGATGCGGCGCATCGGCTTGCAGATGTGGCTCTGCGCCGTGCTCGGGGCGACGGGTGCGGCACCCGCTGCGGCGTCCCGCGCCGCGCCCGCGCCCCTCGGTGTGCCCGACGTCGCTTGGTTCGCGCGTGGCGCACGCGCCGACGCGCAGCGCGTGCTCGAGGCGCTCGCGTCCGGGCGTCCCGGGGCAGCCGACTCGCTCGCACGCGGGCTCGTCGCACGCGCCGAGCCGCGGGGCGGCCCGCCGCTCGCCGACGCGCTCGACCTGCACGCGCACGTGCTCTGGTGCCGCATGCTGCCGGACGACGCCGAACTGGTGCGTGTGGCGACGCGAGCGCTCGCGTTGCGCGAGTCGGCGAGGCCGGCCGACCCCGTGCGCCTCGCGACCGCGCTCGACCGCCTGGGCGCCGCGCACGTGCGCCGCTCCGAGTACGCCACCGCCGACTCGCTGTTCGCGCGGGCGATGGCGGCACTGGACACCACGTCGCAGGCGCAGGCGCGCGCGGTGGCGCACGCGCTCGCGTGGCGGGCCGAGGGCCAACGCGTGGTCAAGCGCCTCGCCGCCGCGGCCGCGACCGCGTCACGCGCGCTGGACTGGCTCGCGCGCGTGGCGCCCGACGACACGACAGCGGCCGTGCGCGTGCACGCCACGCTGGGCAACACGTGCTCGGAGATGTCGCGGCTGGAGGAGGCGAGCGCGTCCCTGTCGCTCGCCGCCGCACTCGAGGGCGCGCGTGCACGCCCCGACTCGGTGCTGATCGCCAGCACGCTGCGTTCGCTGGCGCGTGCGCGGCTGCTGCTCGCGGACCAGCATGCCGAGGCCGCCGCGCTGCTCCAGCGGGTGGCTGGCGCGCAGGAGCGCCTGTTGGGACCGGATCACCCCGAGTTGGCCACCACGCTCTACATGCTGAGCTACACGCGCTCGCAGGGCGGCGAGTTCCTTGAGGCGCGGCGCATCTCGGAGCGCGCGGTGCGCATCCGAGAGCGCGCCTACGGCGGCGCGCACCTGTCGGTGGCCGTGGCGCTCTGGCAGCTCGGATCCTCCACGCGAGAGCTGGGGGATGCGCCGGGCGCACTGGCCCACTACGAGCGCGCGGTCGAGATCCTGCGCGCACTGGACCCACCGAGTCCCGCCGAACTCGCGACCGGTTGGAGCAACCTGGGCGCCGCGCGGCTGACCGTGGGGGACGGTCGCGGCGCGCGCGAGGCGTTCGATGCGGCGAGCGCGATCCGCGAGCGCGTGTTCGGCCCCGGCGCGGGTCGCGGATTCTGGAGCACGCTGGTGCGTGCGCGCGCGCTGCTGCTCGAGGGCGAGGACGCCGCGGCCGAGGCCGTGCTCGACACGCTGCTCGCCGGACGCTCGCGCCGTTCGGCCTACGACGAAGCCGACGCGCTCGAGTCGCAGGGCGCGGTGGCGAGCCTGCGCGGCGACCTCGCGAAGGCCGCGGCATGCTTCGAGCGTGCGTACGCCTTCCATGACAGCGCGCTCGGCGCCGGCTCGCCCCGCACACTCGAGAGCCTGTCGCTGCGAGCGGCCGTGCACTGGGCGGCCGGCGACCGCAGTGCCGCCCTGGCCGATGCGCGCACCCATGACGAGGGCATGCTGGCGTTCGTGCGCGCCGCGGCCCGAGGCCTGTCGGAGCGTGAAGCGCTCGAGCTGGAGGCGAGCCGCGCGGCAGGGCGCGACATCCTGCTGGCGCTCGCCGCGGATCCCACGGGCGTCGGGCCGGCCGAGCGCATGCAGGTGCTCGAAGTCGTGGTGCGTTCGCGGCTCGCCGTGCTCGACGAGCTGGCCGACGAGGCGCGCGCGTTGCCGCGCCACGACGAGGCACTGGCTCCCCTCGCCGCCGAACTCGAGTCCGCGCGCAACGCGCTGGCCGCAGCCCTCGTCGCCGCCACGCGCAGCGGGCGCGCCGGCGACGCCGCGATCCAGGCCGCGCGCACGCGCCGCGAGGTCGCAGAGCGTGCACTGGCCGAACGCAGCGGCGCATTCCGTGCCGTGCGCCGCCGTGCCGCGGCAGGCGCCGCCGAGGTGGCCGCTGCGTTGCCCGCGGGGAGTGCGCTGGTGTCCTACGTGCGCTCGCCCTCGCCACGACGCATCCTGGTCGAGGGCACCGCACACGAGTCCGAGGTCCCGCCCGCGCGCTACGTGGCACTCGTGCTGCGCGCG
>CADEFY010000090.1 GCA_902826705.1 uncultured bacterium | reverse complement strand
GTCCCTGCTCATCGCATCCGTGGCAGCAGCCGACTCCACTCAGGTGGGACGCCTCGGCTGGCTGGCGGGCACGTGGTCGGGGATGTCGGGGCGCGTGGCCATGGAGGAGATCTGGAGCTCCCCCGAGGGTGGCGCCATGATCGGCATGCACAAGGACACGCGCGGTGGCCGGCTGGTGGGCTTCGAGTTCTTCCGGATCGTGCCCGACTCGATGGGCCGCGCCGTGTATGTGTCGAGTCCGAACGGAGCGCCACCGACCGCCTTCACGGCGATCGAGCTGACCGAGTCGCGCGTGGTGTTCGAGAACCGCGCGCACGACTTCCCCCAGCGCATCCTCTACTGGCGCACGCACGCGGACACGCTCCACGCGCGCATCGAGGGCGATCAGGGCGGGCGCGCACGCGCGATGGACTGGGCCTGGGTGCGCCGACGCTGACGCTCGCACGGCTGGATCCGCGCCGCGGACCGGCCGATACCTCCGGGAGTCCACCCGTTCCACGGAGGTCCCGATGTCCGATGCCCCGTCCCCGCGTTCGTTCTCTCCGCTCTGGTTCCTCGCACTGCTGCCGGTCGGCCTCGGCGCGGGCTGGCTGATCGGCAAGCTGCCCGAGCCGGCCGCCAAGCCTCCCGTCGAGGCGGTGCGCACGGCGCCCGCCGCCGTCGCCCTGCCGGCCGACGCTCAGACGGTGCGAGACGGTTCGAGCCCGAGCTTCGGCCTGCCCGCGTCGCCGGATCCTGCGCGCGCCACGGCCGATGCACCGCGCGAGATCGTCTCCCCCTGGACCACGCCGGACGGCGCGCTGCTCGAGTCACGCAGCAATGGCAAGGCGATCCTGCTCGACTTCAACGCCGAGTGGTGTCCGCCGTGCCAGCGCCTCAAGTCCGAACTGTTCGACAGTGCGATCCTCGGCCGGCAGGTCCAGGCCGCGGTGATCCCGGTCTCCGTCGTCGACCGCAAGCGCGAAGAGGGTCAGAACGCGCCGCAGGTCGAGGGCATGCAGGAGCAGTTCGAGGTCAAGGCGTTCCCGACGCTGGTGGTCTTCTCGCCCCACACCGGGCGGCGCCTCACCAAGACGGGGTACTCGGGCGCCGAGGCGACGCTCGCGTGGATCCAGCAGGCCGCGGCCGCCGTGCAGTGAGCGGCACTTGACGTCGACGGCGGCGCGCGGGACACCTCTCCGCTCGCCGCCGCCGCGTCCTCCGGCCCCGAGGTGCTTGCCATGTCCACCCTGTTCGCACCCGCCATACTGCTGCTCACGCTGGCCAGCGCGACCGTCGCGCCTGACGCCACGATCCTGCGTTCGCTCCTCGATGAGTTCCTCGCGGGCGCCTCTCGCAACGATGTCGCGGTGCACGAGCGGTTCTGGGCCGAGGACCTCATCTACACGGGCTCGTCGGGGCGCCGTGTGGGCAAGGCGCAGATCCTCGCGGACCTCCGCGCCGCTCCCCCGCCCGCCGCGGATGAAGTGCTTCCCGTCTTCACTGCCGAGGACGTGCGGATCCAGCAGTACGGCGACGCCGCGCTCGTGGCGTTCCAACTGGTGGCGACGTCCGTCTCGGGCGACTCCACCCAGGTGGGCCGATACCTCAACAGCGGCATGTTCCTGAAGCGCAAGGGCCGGTGGCAGGTCGTGGGTTGGCAGGCGACGAAGCTGCCGTGACCGTGTAGGCTCGTGGGCCGTCCCACGCCCCGCGCAGCGTACGAGAGGGAGCCCCGAGTCCATGTCCGAGCCCCGGCACGACCCGCACGAGACGCACATGCGCGAGGCGATCCGGCTCGCGGTGGAGAACGTCGAGTCGGGCCGCGGCGGGCCGTTCGGTGCGGTCATCGTGAAGGACGGCCGGACGATCGCGCGTGGCGCGAACCTGGTCACGGCCACGCACGATCCCACGGCGCACGCCGAGATCGTGGCGATCCGGCTCGCCTGCGAGGCGCTGCAGTCGTTCCAGCTCACCGGATGCACGGTGTACTGCAGTTGCGAGCCCTGCCCGATGTGCCTCGGCGCGCTCTACTGGGCCCGCCCCGAGGCGATCGTGTACGCGTGCACCAAGGAGGACGCTGCGGCGATCGACTTCGACGACGCGTTCATCTACACCGAGCTGGCGCTCGCCCCCGAACACCGCGGCATCCCGACGCGGCAGCTGTTGCGTGACGAAGCGCGCATCGCGTTCGAGAGGTGGCGCACGAGCTCGGGCAGAGTGGAGTACTGACGCTTGATCCGCTTCCTGCTCGACGACCGCCTCGTGGAGACCGCGCGGCCCGCGGGCACGGTGGTGCTCGACGTGATCCGCTACGACGAGGCGCGCACGGGTACCAAGATCGGGTGCCGCGAGGGCGACTGCGGCGCCTGCACGGTGCTCGTCGGCGAACTGCGTGAGGGCCGGCTCGAGTACCGCAGCATGACGTCCTGCCTACTCGCCCTGGCCAGCGTGCACGGCAAGCACGTCGTCACAGTGGAGGGCCTGACGATGCCCGGCCTGTCGCCGGTGCAGCGGGCCATGGTCGATGCGCACGGCACGCAGTGCGGCTTCTGCACGCCGGGGTTCGTGGTCTCACTGACCGGTTGCTGCCTCTCGCGCGAGCCGGTCACCGCGACCAGCGCCGTTCGAGCCATCGACGGTAACATCTGCCGCTGCACGGGGTACCACTCCATCGTTCGTGCAGCACATCAGGTGGTGGAGCGGCTCGCACGCAAGGACATCGCCGACCCGGTGGCGTGGTCCGTGGCCCATGGACTGCTGCCGGACTGGTTCCTCGGCGTGGCGGATCGCCTGAGGGCGATCGCCCCCGCCCCGTCGGCGTCGGGCACCACCGACCTCGGGGGCGGCACCGACCTGTACGTCCAGCGCCACGACACGATGACGCATGCCGATCTGCGGCCGCGCGCAGACGACCCGGCGCTGCGCGGCATCCGGCAGGAGGGCGACGAGTGCGTCGTGGGTGGCGCCTGCGTGGTCACCGACCTGCTCGAGTCGCCGATCCTGCGCGCGCACTTCCCACGTCTCGAGCCGCACCTGCTGCTCGTGTCCTCGACTCCCATCCGCAACATGGGCACGGTCGCCGGCAACTTCGTCAACGCCTCGCCGATCGGCGACCTCACGGCCATCTTCCTCGCGCTGGGCGGCGTGCTCACGCTGCGCGATCCGAGCGGGGCCGGGCGAACGCTGCCGTTGGAGCGGTTCTTCACCGGCTACAGACAGCTGGCCCGGCGCGCGGACGAGGTCGTGGAGTCGGTGCGGTTCCCCCTGCCCGGCCCGCAGACTCACTTCGGGTTCGAGAAGGTGAGCAAGCGCACGTACCTGGACATCGCGAGTGTCAACACCGCGGCCCGCATCGAGCTCGACGGCGACAGGATCGTGGCGGCGCGGCTGAGCGCAGGAGGTGTGGCCCCCGTGCCGCTGCTGCTCGGAGCGACGGCATCCGCGCTCATCGGCAGGCCGCTCTCGCCGGCCACCTTGCGCGACGCGCTGCCGATCGCACAGCGCGAGATCGCGCCGATCAGCGACGCGCGCGGCTCCTCGGAATACAAGCGGCTCCTGTTGCAGCAGCTGCTGCGTGCGCACTTCCTCACGTGGTTCCCCGAGCGGTTCGCACCGGAGTCCTTCGCATGACCCTCGGGGATCCCATCGGCCACGTGACCGGGGCGTCGCTCTATCTCGACGACCTCCGGCCGCTGGCAGGCACGCTCCACGCGCTCGCCTGCGACGCACCCACCGCGCATGCACGACTGCGACGGGTGGAGGTGGCGAGCGCCGCCGCGCTGCCGGGTGTGGTGCGCGTGATCCTGGCTGCGGACATCCCCGGTGAGAACCAGATCGGCGGCATCGTGCCCGACGAGCCGCTGCTGGCGTCGGATGTGATCCACTTCTGGGGCATGCCCGTGGCGATCGTCGTGGCGGAGTCCGAGGAGATCGCCCGCGCCGCGCGGGCGCTCATCGTCTACGAGTATGACGAGCTCGAGGTGATCACCGATCCGCGTGTGGCGCGTGAGCGTGGGGAGCTGATCGTGCCACCGCGCACGTTCCGGATCGGCGATGTCGATGCGGCGTGGGCCCAGTGCAGACATGTGTTCGAGGGCCGCGCAGACACGAACGGCCAGGAGCACCTGTACATCGAGACACAGGGCGCCTATGCCGTTCCCACCGAGCAGGGCGGGCTGCGCGTGTCCTCGTCGACCCAGGGCCCCACGGCCGTACAGCGCACGATCGCTCGCGTGCTCGGTGTGCCCATGCACCGCATCGAAGTCGACGTCACGCGCCTCGGCGGCGGATTCGGCGGCAAGGAGGACCAGGCCTCGGCATGGGCGGCGATCGCCGCGCTCGCCAGCCATCTCACGGGTCGGCCGGTCAAGCTGAGCCTGCACCGCATGGACGACATGCGCATGACCGGGAAGCGGCACCCCTACTCGAGCGATTTCCGCATCGGACTCTCGGAGGATCTGCGGATCCTCGCGTACGAGGCGGTGTTCCACCAGAACGCCGGCGCCGCCGCGGACCTCTCTCCGGCCGTGCTCGAGCGCACGCTGTTCCACGCCACGAACAGCTACTTCGTGCCGAACGTGCGCGCCACTGCGTGGTCGTGCCGCACGCACCTTCCGCCCAACACCGCGTTCCGGGGGTTCGGCGGTCCGCAGGGCATGTTCGTCATCGAGTCGGCCATCGCGCTCGCCGCGGCTCGGCTGGGTGTGCCGGCGCGCGCGATCCAGGAGCGCAATCTGCTCGCCGAGGGGGACACGTTCCCCTACGGACAGGTGGCGACGCGCGTGCACGCGCGCGCCACGTGGCAGCACGCGGACCGCGCATTCGATCTGGCACGCATGGAGCAGGAGGTGGCCGCGTTCAACGCCGGCTCGCGGACGCACGTGCGTGGCATGGCGCTCATGCCGATCTGCTTCGGGATCTCGTTCACCAACACTCCGATGAACCAGGCGCGCGCGCTCGTGCACGTGTATCAGGACGGCAGTGTGGGCGTGAGCACGGGCGCCGTCGAGATGGGACAGGGTGTCAACCGCAAGCTGGTGCAGATCGCAGCGAGCGCCTTCTCGATCGCACCTGAGCGGGTGCGGATCGAGACCACGAACACGACGCGGGTGGCCAACACCTCCCCCAGCGCGGCCAGCGCCACCGCGGACCTGAACGGCAAGGCGCTCGAGCTCGCGTGCGACGCCGTGCGGCTGCGCCTGCGCGAGAAGGCGGCGCGCATGCTGGGAGCCGACTGGCAGCAGGTGAGCCTCGTCGATGAGGTCGTGCACGTGGGCGGTGTGCCGACGGATCTCGGTTGGAAGGCCCTCGTGCATGCGGCGCAATGGGACCGGGTCAACCTGAGCGAGAGCGCGCACTACGCCACGCCCGAGATCCACTTCGACAAGGCCACCGAGAAGGGCCACCCCTTCGCGTACCACGTCTACGGCACCGCGGCGGTCGTGGCCACCGTCGACCGCGTTCGCGGCACCTACGTGCTCGACTCCGTGCGCTTGGTGCACGACTTCGGCCAGACCCTGGATGCCGCGGTCGACCTGGGCCAGGTCGAGGGCGGGTTGGTGCAGGGCCTGGGCTGGATGACGCTCGAGGAGGTCGTGTATGACGAGCGGGGCCGGCTGAGGAGCAACGCGCTCAGCACCTACAAGGTGCCCGACGTGCACAGCGTGCCGCGCGAGCTCGTGGTCGAGGCGCTGGCCACCGACGGGCATCCGCTCGCGATCCGCCGCGGCAAGGCCGTGGGCGAGCCGCCGCTCATGTACGGCATCGGGGCGTACTTCGCGATCCAGAACGCGGTCCGCGCCGCCCGACCCGACGCAGTGCTGGTGTTCGATGCGCCCTTCACGCCGGAGAAGGTGCTGATGGCGCTCTATGACGCGCCGGAGGTCAGCCCCGTTGGCGACGCGCCTCGAGGATCCTCAGGAACGAGCGCGAGCGCAGTTCCTCGAGGCTGAGACCGGTCGCGAGCACCTCGTCCTCCGACAGTGCGCCGCAGTTGAGGCCGCGCAGGAAGTAGTTGAGCAACCCCTGGCCGGTCGCGGCATCGTCGAAGATGTCGTCAGTCAGCGTGGCGCGCGCCGCACGCTGGACGAAGGCGCGCAAGCGCTCGGTCGCCTCGTCACGGCTCTCGAGGAAGAAGCTGTACACCGCCGCGTAGCGCATGGGCAGCTGAGCGGGATTGAGGTCCCAACCCTGGTAGAGCCCCTTCCAGAGCGAATGCCGGGTGTGGTCGTACGCCTTCTTCCAGCCGCGTTGCACGACGGTGCGGTTCTCGCGCCGCTGTGCCGGCGTCAGGCGGGCGCCGCGGTGCGGGCCGATCGGCATCACGTTCGTGGCGCCGTCGCTGAGCCAGATGCCCGTGGCGCCGAGCGCCACCTTCATGACGTGATGCGCGAAGTCGCAGACGGAGTGCCCCATGTCCTGATAGCGCGCGGTGATGTTGCACGCCGCCGTGTAGTCGTACGTTCCGAACGCCGTGGCGCGCATGCGGCCGCGGCTCGCGAGCACGAAGGTTCGTAGCGGGTTGCGGCCGTCCCGGTCGAGCACCGCCTGTGTCGTCTCGACCATCATCTCCATCTGCAGGGAGCCCGGCACGATCGGGCTGTGCGACTCGATCGCCTCGAAGGCGCTCACGAGCGCCGCCACCTGCTCGGGGATCGTCACCTTGGGCAGCATGACCACGAAGTTCGCCGGCAGCTTGCCGCCAGTCTCCGCAGCGAGCGCCGTGAGGAACAGGTCGAGCGTGCGCAGGCCGCGGTCCTTGAGGTCCTCGGTGAATGGCTTGATGCGGATGCCGATGAATGGCGGCAGCGACCCGGCGGCCATGCCCTTGGCCACTTCGCGGGCCGCGGACACGGCGGTCGAGTCCTCCTCATCGGCGCTGCGATTGCCGAACCCATCCTCGAAGTCGATCCGGAAGTCCTCGACCGCCTCCGAGCGCAGCTTGGCGATCACCTTCTCGTAGGTGGCGTACGCGAGCCACGCGGGTGAGGCACGACGCGCGGCCTCGGTGCTGCGCGCGAGTCTCGCCGCGAGTCGCTTGGTCTCCGCGGCGGCGCGGGGCAGTCGCGCGTGGCCGGGCAGCTCGATGGCGCGCGCGAACTCGGCGAAGTCAGGCGCATGCTCGATCAGCGCCTTCATGGCGGACTCTCCCATGCGCTTCGCCGTGTCCGCGCGGAACAGGTCGGCGCCGCCATACACCGTGTGGACCGGCTGTCGGTCGGGACGGTCGCCGGGATAGATCTGCTGGAACACGAGGTTGGCCTGGCCGAGTTCGGCGAGCAGGCGGGTGCGGTCGGCGGAGGGGATCGAGAGGGTCATGGGAACTCGGAGTGGTGTCGGAGGATCAGCTGCCGCGATACGTGCTGTAGCCGTAGGGGCTCAGCAGCAACGGCAGGTGGTAGTGCCCGGCCTCGGCGAGGTCGCAGACCACCTCGACGTGCGGGAAGAACGCCGCACCCGCATGCAGACGCAGATAGGTGCCGGTCTCGAATCGCATCTGATAGCGCCCGGGTGCGAGCGGCGCGGCCGCGGCCGCGAACCCGGGGATGCGGCCGTCGGAGTCGGTGACGCCGCTCGCGACCTCTCGCCACGCGCCATCTGCACCGCCGTGCAGCAGACGGATCGTGATGCCGGAAGCGGGCCGACCGCGGGCAGTGTCGAGGACATGCGTGCTGATCGTGATCATGCGAGCAGCTTCTCCAGTCGCAGGCGGGTGATGCGATGCTGTTCTGCGGCCGCGATGCCGCGCTCCGTGCCCGGGTCATGGTGCATGCGCGACTCGAGCCGCGCCAGCATCTCGGCCGCGGTCAGGCCCGTGGCGCAGACGATGAAGCGGTAGCCGTAGCGCGCCTCGTAGTCGGCATTGCCTCTGGCCAGTCGTTCGAGTACCGCCTGCTCCGCACCCACCACCCCACTCTGCTCGCCGTTCGCCCACTCTCGCGTGGAGGCGAAGCGCTCCGCGAGACTCCTCAGATCGCCGATGCGAGGGTGATGTTCGAAGGCCTCGAGCTGGTCCTGCGCATCGCATGCGGCCCACGCGGCATCGCTCGCCGCATGCAGCGCCTGCGGCGAGCCGAACGGGCGCGCGGCGAGCATGTGCTCCACCCAGCGCCGCGCCCCGCAGCATCGCTCCAGGGCGGAGCGCGCGGCGTCGGCAGGCTGGGCGTCGAGTTCGGCCACGGTCATGCGCGTGCGACCCGGCCCCATAGGCGCATGCGGCTCACGCCGCCGTCCGGGAAGATGCTGAGTCGTACATGCGTCACCGCCGGACCCTCCGCCGGGAGGTCGAACGCGTGTTCGCGGTCCGCCTCGAGCTTGCTGCGCGGTACGAGCACCGTCCACTCCACGTGGGTGAGGTCGTCGCTCGCTGCATCGCATCCCTCGAGCAGGAACGTGTCAGGGTAGTTGCCCTTGAAGTGCGCCGTATCGAGCACCGCACGCCGGATCCGGCCGCGCTGCGCGAGCCTCACCACCACCCAGTCGCGGTTGCCCGGCGTGCGGTTGCGCTTGGTCTCCCAGCCATCGCCCATGTTCACGCCCCGCCCGGGCATGATCAGGTTCTGCATGTGACTGAAGAACATGTCATTGCATGCGATCGCCAGTGCACCGTTCTGGGCCGCGGCCAGGTCCACGTCGGTGTCCGGCGGCTGGGCGCTCCAGTCCACGCGCACCTCGCCGAACACGCGCAGCCGCGCCACGCCGCCGTCCGGGTAGATGTGCAAGCGCACGTGCGTGACGAGTCCCTCCGAGGCGAGCGCTTCGAACAGATGGTGGCTGCCGGGGGACAGCGGCGAACGCGGCAGCAGTTCGCGCCAGACCTCGCCCTCGCCATCGGGCCGGGCGAGCCCATGCGGTGCGTGGCATCCCTCGATCCGGCAGTGCGGCGGGTGATTGCCGAGGAAATGGCTCGTGTCCACGTCGAATCCGCGCACCACGCCCGGTGCACCGAGCCGGACGATGGCGATGTCGTGGCCCTCGGTGCGCTTGCGGCGCGACTCCCAGCCGTCCATCCATTTGCCGCGATCGGTGTACCGGTCCGCGATGAACACCGCATCTCCGGGTGCGATCAGGTTCTCCTTCTCGGCGAAGAAGTCATCCGTGCACCAGAGCACCTCGCCGCCGAATCGCTGAGCGGCCAGATCGATGAGGCGGGCGAACGCGGGTCGCTCGATGGGTGCGGTCACTGCGGCGGTCTCCGGGACGAGAGCAGTCGGCCGTTCGGCGTGCCGGCCACCCTACCATGGGTGTACGCGACGCGGCCCGCGACGAGCGTGCGTTCGACGCGGCCCGCGAGGGTCCGCCCGACATAGGGCGAGAGTCGGTGACGGTGCAGGACCTCGTCCGGCGTGACGATGGCCTCGGCCTCGGGATCCCAGACGACGAGATCCGATACCTGCCCCGCCGCGATCGTGCCGCGATCGGCGAGGCCCAGGACCTGCGCGGGTCCACGGCAGAGCCGATCGGCGAGTGTGGCGAGGCCGAGGCCGCGCGCCCGCGCCCCGGTCCACGTGGCGCGAAGTCCGAACTGGAGCCCCGCGATCCCGCCCCACGCACGCGCGAAGTCGCCGCGCTCCACCTGCTTCACCTCGGGCGGTGCAGGCGAATGGTCGCTCGCGACCACCTGCAGGGCCCCGCTCGCGACCGCGCTCCAGAGCTGCTCTCGGTGCGTTCGCTCGCGGATCGGCGGGGCGCACTTGAACTCGACCGCGCCGTCTGCGATCTCCTCGGCACAGAAGCTGAGGTAGTGCGGGCAGGTCTCCGCGCTCACGCGCACGCCGCGCGCGCGGGCAGCGGCGATCGCGCCGATCGCGCTGCCCGTGGCCACATGCACGATGTGCACGCGGACCCCGGACTCCTCGGCGAGCCGGAGCACCAGCGCGATCGCGCGCTCCTCCCACTCCGGCGGGCGAGAGGCGAGCCAGGCGGCGTACTGGCGCGGATGTTCTGCCAGGAGCGCCTGACCGGAGTGCGCGGTGACGAGTTCGCAGTGCACGAGCAGCAGGGCGTCATGCCGCACCAGCACGGGCAGAGCGCGCCGCAAGTGGGACTCGTCCACGTTGGGGAACTCCTCGATGCCCGAGTGCGCGAGGAACGCCTTCACGCCCAGTACGCCGGCCTCGAGCAGTGGCTCCACCTGGTCGACACGCTCGGGCACGAGGCCGCCGTGGAAACCGACGTGCACGTGGCACTGTCCGGACGCGGCCGAGCGCTTGGCGGCCAGGGCGTGGGCGGTGGTGGTGACCGGGCTCGAGTTGAGCGGCATGTCGACGATCGTGGTGATCCCGCCCGCCGCAGCGGCCGCCGTGGCGGTGGCGAAGCCCTCCCACTCCGTGCGGCCTGGCTCGTTCACGTGCACATGCAGGTCGATCACTCCCGGCATGATCACCCGCGTGCCCACGCTCTCGAACGCGGCACCGGACCGCGCCATGCGGCCGGGCTCCACGGACTCGATGCGGTCCTCGTTCCAGGTCACCGTGGCCTCGCGCACGCCCTCGGGCGTCACCACGCGCGTGCTGTGCAGCGCCTGACGCGTC
>CADEFY010000089.1 GCA_902826705.1 uncultured bacterium | reverse complement strand
GACGGCAAGCGCACGCCCGTGCTCCTCACCGGCCCTGGCGACTCCCGCGCTCTCGGGACCCTGCCGGATGAGCGCCAGGTGCGCATGCGCCACCTCGAACGCGCTGCTGACCAGCAGGGGCGCCAGGAGCAGCGCGGCGAGCCGCCGCGTCGCACCGTGCGGGACGGGCGTGGAAGCGCGGGGTGGGCGCATCAGGTCCTCCGGGGGATGGGACGGGAGAGGGGGGCCACGACGCCAGGATGCTGCGTCCATCCTGATACACGGATTGTGCGCCCCCGGGAGGACATCCGTCGGGGATCGAAGGGCTCAGCGATCTGGTGCGACCGCCTCCAGCCACTGGCGCGCTTGCACCACCCGGGCGTCTGTGGCCTCGAACTGCCGCGACAGCGCGGCATGCGCGGCGCGCAGGTGGCGTTCCGCCTCGGCACGGCGTCCGGATTCGAGCAGCACCCGGCCCAGCCCCATGTCCGATTGGGCCGTGAGCTCGTGCCCGGCACCCAACGCAGGCTCGAGGATCGCGAGGCTCTGGCGGTACGTCGCCTCGGACTCGGTCCTGCGCCCCGCCTCACGCTGCAATTCGGCCAGACTGCCGAGCGTCTTGCCCACGAACGGATGCCGGGGGCCGAGCATGTCAGTGAGGATCGCGAGGCATTCCCGATACGAGGCCTCGGCCTCGGGGATGCGGCCGAGCCGCAGACGCGCGCGGCCCACGTCATGCAGTGCCTTGGCCACCTCGGGGTGGTGACTCCCATAGGTGAGCTGGTTGATGCGAAGCACCTCTGCGTAGAGCGACTCGGCGGCCGTGAGGCGCTCCTGACGCTGCGCGATCGCAGCCAGCCCCGCGAGACTGATCGCCACCCGGGGATGGTCTGGCCCGAGTTGCGCGCGCTGGACCTCGAGGGCGCGTTCGAACATGGACTGCCCCTCGCCCCAGCGGCCCTGCTGCACGAGGGCCGTGGCCAGATTGCTGCGCAACGCGGCGCCACGCGCGGAGCGGGGCCCGAGGCGCTGCTCGACCACGGTCAGCGACTGTGCGAACCACTCGGCAGATTCCGCGTAGCGGCCACGGTCGTAGGCGATCGTGGCGAGTTCGTTGAGCGACTCGGCCACGTCGAGGCTGTCCGCCCCGTGCCGGCGGCGACCCTCGAGCGCGAGACGCGCGAGGGAGTCGGCCTCGCGCGAGCGGCCGAGCTCGTTGAGCACGCTCGCCAGACCGTTCCGTGCCGCGGCCAGCTCGAGTGGCGAGGGAGTGCTCGCGCGATCGACCATCGCGAGCGAGAGCCGGAACAGGCTCTCCGCCTCGGCGCCGCGCCCGCGCGACTGGGCGACCTGCCCGAGCGCCATGAGGCTGGCGAGGCGGTCGCGTCGCGCCGTGGCGCGATTCGCCTGCCGCCACTGCCACGATTCCTGGAGCAGCCCCCAGGCCTCGTCGTACTGCCCCAGCTTGGCGTAGAGCCCGCCCAGCGTATGCAGCATCTCCGCACGAAGGGCCGGCTGCGCCGCGAGCTCCTCGCGGATCCGGTCCGCCCCTCGGTCGAGCAGCGTGCGTGCCGTGGTGGTCGGCCCCTGTTCCTCCTCTGGGTCGGCGCCCTCGAACAGATGGAGCAGGAAACGACTCACCGCCGCCGCGCGCTCCGCTTCGTCCCGGGCCACCCGCGCCTGCCACAAGGTGATCGCGAAACCGACAGTCACCGTGAGCACGAGCGCGGCCACCGCGACCCACGCCGCGCGATGGCGGCGCAGCGACTTCCCCGCGCGATACCGCCAGCCGCCACGACGCGCCAGCACCGGCTCGCCCGAGCGGTAGCGCACGAGGTCGGCGTCGAGCGCCTCGACCGAGGGGTAGCGCAGCTCGGGCTCGGGCCGGAGCGCACGCGCCAGGATCGCGTCGAGGTCCGGGTCGATGCCCGCGGCTTCGGCGGGCCGCAGCTCCGCACGATCGCCGGCGGGCTCCGCGGCGAATCGTCCGTGCGGGAAGGCCGAGCGCTCCGTGAGCAGCTCGTGCAGCAGCAGCCCCAGGGCGAACACGTCCACTGCGGTGGTCGTGGGGCGTCCCAGGATCTGCTCGGGCGCCGCATACGCCGGCGTCATCGCAGCCTCGGTGCGCGGCGCGGCCTCGCCTTCGCCTTCCGCGAGGATCCGCGCGATGCCCAGGTCCAGCACGCGAACATCGCCCGCAGCGGTCACGAGCACATTGGCCGGCTTGAGATCCCGGTGCACGAGCAGGTTCTGGTGCAGGTAGTGCACCGCGGCGAGCAGGCGCCGGAACAGCTCGATCCGTGCCGTGACCGGCATCGCGAGCCGCTGCGCATAGCCGGTGATCGGCTCGCCCTCCACGTATTCCATGGCGAACCATGGCCGCCCGTCCGGGCCGATGCCGCCGTCGATCAGTCGAGAGAGTCCGGGGTGATCGAGTCGGGCGAGCAATTGGCGTTCTCGGGTGAGCCGCACTCGCGCCTCGGCGCTGTCCACCTCGACGCGCAGCACCTTGACCGCGACACGCTGTTCGAACTGGCCATCGTCGCGCTCGGCGAGGAAGACACGGCCCGTGCCGCCCTGGCCCAGCGGACGGACGCGACGGTAGGGGCCCCAGCGCTCGGAGGGCTCGACGGCCCCGGGTGCGAGGCCGAACGCGTCGCCGAGCAGCTCGGGCACGCGCGCGCCGGCATCCGCCGGCGCCTCCTGCGCCGCTGGATCCGCGCGCGCGAGGAGGCCTTCCGCCAGTGCCGCGAGCGCAGGGTCGTCCCGGCCCACGCGCGCCAGGGCGGCCGCGCGCGCCTCGGCATCCGGCAGCTCGATCAGCGCATCGAGCAGGGGCTCCAGGCGAGCCCAGTCGGCGGCAATGCGCGCCTCGAGCGCATCGCGATCTCCCGAGGGGTTCATGAGGCGGCCGCCGTGTCTTCGCCGAGGAGGTCCGCGAGCACCAGTCGCGCCTTCTGCCAGTCGCGCCGGATCGTGCGCGCATCGCGGCCGACGAGTCGCGCGGTCTCCTCGACCGAG
Organism: uncultured bacterium; assembly: GCA_902826705.1. Lineage (GTDB taxonomy): Bacteria > Eisenbacteria > RBG-16-71-46 > RBG-16-71-46 > RBG-16-71-46 > CADEFY01. The sequence continues at coordinate 7,562 of CADEFY010000089.1, read as the reverse complement.
AGCCCGGCGAAGAATCGCATCTCCACGACCTCCGCGAGCCGCGGGCTCCAATGCGCGAGCCGCGCCAGCGCCGCGTCGAGCGCGAGCAGGTGCTCGGCCTGGCGGTCGAGCACTCCCTCGGCCTCCGAGAGTGGGACGTGCATCGCGCCGCCACCCCGCTTGTGCGCCAGCCGCGTGCGCGCATGGTCGACGAGGATGTGACGCATGATCGTGGCGGAGGCGGCGAGGAAGTGGTCGGCGTCGGCGAACTGCAGGCGGCTGCGTTCGGCCAGGCGCACATACGCCTCGTGCACGAGCACCGTGGTCTGCAGCGTCTCGCCCTGCGGCCGGCGATCCCGCTGACGGTGCGCGATGCGACGCAGCTCCTCATAGAGCAGCGGCACCAACGCGTCGAGGGCACGACGGTCGCCCTCTCGCAGCTCCGCCAGCAGTCGCGCGATGGGTTCGGGCTCCATGCGTGGAGACTCTAGCACCCGTGCGGGCGAGGCGGAGATGGGCCTTGGCGCGCTCGGGCGCGCACGCTAAGTTCGCATGCGGCATGTCCAGCGACCCTCCCCACGATCCGCCCCGCCCACAGGCCGCACCCCCCGTCGGGGCGGAAGGGGATACCGCTGCCAGCGCGTGGGCGCGCGTGCACGATCGCCTCAACGAGGCGCTGGAGCTCGCACCCGAGTCGCGGGACGCCTGGTTCGAACGCCTGGCGGCGGAGGACGCGGCGCTCGCGGCGGAGGTGCGCTCACTGCTCACCGCCCATGCGGCGTCGACCGGTTTCCTCGCCGCGCCACCGACACTGCCGACCGGGGCGCCGAGTCCCGGTTCCCGCATCGGGCCCTACCGCGTGACGGGTGCGATCGGTCACGGCGGCATGGGCGTGGTCGTGCGCGCACGCCGCGATGACGGCACCTACACCCAGGATGTGGCGATCAAGCTGATCGACCCCGCGCTGCGCACGGAGGCGCTGCTCCGCCGATTCCGAGACGAGCGCCAGATCCTCGCGCTGCTCGAGCACCCGCACATCGCACGACTGCTCGATGGCGGAACGACCGAGGACGGTGCGCCCTACCTCGTGATGGAGTTCATCGAGGGGCGCACCCTGATCGCGGACTGCGACGCGCGCGGGCTCACGATCGATGCGCGCCTCCAGCTCTTCCTCCAGATCTGCGACGCCGTGCAGTTCGCACACCAGCGCCTCGTGGTGCACCGGGACCTCAAGTCGGACAACATCCTCGTCACGGCCGACGGCTCACCGCGACTCCTGGATTTCGGCGTGGCCAAGCTGCTCGCCGCCGATGGGGGGGCGTCCACCGCCACGCTCACGGCCCCGATGCAGCGCATGCTCACGCCCGACTACGCGAGCCCCGAACAGGTGCGCGGCGAGCCGGCCTCGGTGGCCGGAGACGTGTACTCGCTCGGGGTCGTGCTGTTCGAGCTCCTCACCGGGCAGCGACCGCTGCGGTTCAAGACGCGCAGCCCCGAGGAAGTGCTGCACGTGACCCTCACCGCCGAACCGCCGCGCCCGAGCGCCGCGCTCGAGGCGAGCACGGTGGCGGAGTCGGCGTCCGCTCGCAGCACGACGCCCTCGGCCCTGCGCCGCCGATTGGCCGGGGACCTCGACTACATCGTCCTCAAGGCGCTCGAGAAGGACGTCGCCCGGCGCTATGCGTCGGTGGACCAACTCGCGCGTGACGTGCGTCGGCACGCGAGCGGACATCCCGTGCTGGCTCGGGGGCAGTCGACGACCTATCGCATGTCGCGCTTCGTGCGCCGCAACCGCGTGGCCGTGCTCACCTCGGCGCTGGTCGGCACGGCACTCGTGGCGGGACTCGTGGGCACGTCATGGCAGGCCGCCGTCGCACGGCGCGAACGCGACCGGGCTCAGCAGCGATTCGACGATGTGCGCGAACTCGCGCGCGCGATGCTGTTCGACCTGCACGACTCCATCGCGAACCTGCCCGGATCGACCGCGGCGCGCGAGGCGCTGGTGCGGCACGCGCTGCGCTATCTGGACCGTCTGCGTGAGGAATCGGGCGAGGACCTGGTGCTGCAGCGCGAGATGGCCACGGCGTATGCCAAGGTCGGGGATGTCGAGGGCCGACCGATGTTCCCCAATCTCGGCCAGTCGACCGCTGCGCTCGCGCACTACGACCAGGCGCTCGCATTGTTCGAGCGCGTCACCCGGGCCTGGCCCGATTCCAATCTCGTGCTGCACGATCGACTCCTGACCGAGGTGCGACGTGCGGACCTGCTGCGCGCACTCGGGCGCGAGCCCGAGGCACTGCAGGCGACGGAGGCGGCCCTGGTTCGCACCCAGGAGGCGCTGGCGCGCTGGCCAGGGGACTCCCTGCTGGAGGTCGCCCTCGCCGTGGCGCGCGACCGGTTGTTCGACCAGCGGCTGGCCGCGGGTGACACGAGCGGCGCCATGAAGGTGTTGCGTGCGGGCATGGCGGTGCTGTTGCCGAGCTTCGCTGCCGACCCGCGCGACGCGGGCCTGCGTCGGGCACTCCTGATCCGCTACGCCAAGCTGGGCGAGGTGCATGCCGCCCGCGGCGAGCGGGACTCGGCACTCGCGAGCTACGCGGCGGCCGAGACCCTGGCGCTCGCCGCGGTGGCGGCGCTGCCACAGGACACGGATTCGCAGCGCGACCTCTCGATCGTGTACAGCATGCACGGCATGTTCCTCGCGAGCGGCGGCGCGCTCGACGCCGGGCTCACCGAGTACGGCAAGGGCATGCAGATCGCGGAGCGACTGGCCGCGAGCGACCCCGACAACCGCCTCTCGCGGGCCGACATCGCGCAGGGCCACCTCGAGCTGGGCGACATGCTGCTCGAGGGCGGTCGAGCGGCGGCCGCCGAGGCGCGCCTTCGCTCGGCGTTCGAACAGTTCGCAGCGCTCGCCGCTGAGGACCCCGCCAACAGCGACCTGCGCTCGGGAGCCCAGCAGAGCGGCGAGGCCGCTGCGCGCGCCTGCGAACGCGTCGCGTCGCAGTCGCCCGCCGGCGACCGCGCGCGATGGCGGACGCAGGCCGCGGCCTGGCGCGCCCGCGCCGCACGCTACGCGTCGGCGGCGTCTCCCGACAGCTCGCGATAGAGCCAGGCCCGCGCGGTGGCCCAGTCGCGCTTGACGGTCATCGGCGAGATGCCCAGCGCCTCGCCGGTCTCCTCGATGCTGAGCCCGCCGAAGTAGCGCAGCTCGACCACGCGCGCCTGCCGCTCGCTGAGTCTCGCCAGATCGGTGAGCGCGCGGTCGAGGTCGTCATGCTCCACCGCCGATCCCACGGCGAGCATGGCGCCGGTGTCGAGCGTGACCGGGGTGTCGCCGCCGCCGCGCTTCGCGGCGCGGCGCCGCCTCGCGTGATCCACCAGGATGCTGCGCATCGCCCGCGCCGAGACGGCCATGAAGTGCGCCCGGTTCTGCCACGGGAAGTCACGCCGGCCTGCCAGGCGCAGGTAGACCTCATGCGCCAACGCGGTGGGCTGCAGCGTGTGACTGGTGCGCTCGCCGCGCAGGTAGCCTGCAGCCTGTTGCCGCAGTTCGCGATACACGGCCGGGAAGAGCAGGTCCAGCGCCGCGGCATCGCCTTGGGCCGCCTGCTGCAGGGCTCGAGTGAAACTGCCGGGGTCCATGCGCGTCTCCGGGGTCCACCCATGAGCCTACGACCTCCGGGGGCGAGGGTGCACGCCGGCCGAAGGGGGATGGTCCGATCCGGGCGCCGATCGCGCCTCTCCCAGCGAGTCCCACAGCCGCTCGCTCCACGCCGGAGGTCGCCATGCGCCGACTGTTCGAACCTTGCCTCGCCCTCGTGCTCCTGCTCGCGGCCGCTCCCGCCCGCGCACAGCTCGTCCCACTCGAGGACAACCGATTCACCGAAGGGGTGGTCCACTTCCTCGGACTCTCTGTGTACCCTGTCGATCAGCCCTCTGCGGCGTTCGGGTGGTTCAACAGCTTCTTGAACCCCACGCTCGAGGACCCGGACCCGAATGGATCGGGAAGCTGTCAGGCGAGCGCGTTCCAGAACTCGCAGTTCTGGTACGCCGGCATCCAGGCCTCGGGCTCGACGAGCGGGTACTGGACCAACCAGGTCGGGACCTACTCTGCGGCGTCCCTCGCCTCCTTCGAGTTCGGCATCACGCAGTGCGTCGAATACCAGCTGGATGCGTGGGTCGATCCCGGATCGATCGCCAACGCGTGCGAGTTCTTCTTCAGCGACCGCGACGACAGGCTGCGCTACCACGAGCTCATCGGTGGCGAGCTGCACGTGACGGGCCGATTCTCGCCCGGGGAGTATCGCATCGAGGGCCGCTCCTCGTTCGGCACCTCGGAGGAGTCCGAGTCCGGCGGCACGTTCGCCTACCAGTTCACCTGCACGCCGTGCGTGAACCCATTGATCGCGACGCAGCCCGAGGGTCGCCTCGTGACCTGTGCGTCGACCGTGACCTTCACCGTGACCACCGGCCCACCGCCGGCCTCGCTCACGTTCCAGTGGCGTCGCAACGGCGTTCCGCTCACGAACAACGCGCATACGAGCGGCGTCGATACGCCCACGCTCACGATCACGAACGCCTGCGACCCCGACGCGGGCCTCTACGACGTGGTCGTGAGCAACGGCACGGTGACCCAGCCGAGCAGCCCGGCCCCTCTCACCATCGGCACCACGACCGGCGTCGGCCCGTCACCGAACCTGCTGCGGACACTCCACGTCTCGATCGCCGGCGCCAACCCGTTCACGCGCGAGACGGCGGTGCGATACGCCTCGCCCGAGGCGCCGATCGACCGCATCAGCGTGCACGACCTGACGGGAGCCCGAGTGCAGACCCTGGCGGAACGCCTGCCGGAGGGCAGCGGTGTGCTGCGCTGGGACGGCAGGACCAGCGCCGGCACCCGCGCCCCGGCGGGCGTGTACTTCGTGCGGATCGACGCCGGGGCGGCGAGCGCACGCTGCCGCATCGTGCGGTTGGACTGATCCCTAGTCGATCACCACGAAGCGCCGAACCACGCTCGCACCCGCCGCACGCAGCCGGGCGAAGTACACGCCCGGCGGCGTCGCGGCGTCGCGCGGCCAGGCGATCGCGTGCTCGCCCGCCCCGCGCGGGCCGCGATGCAGCTCGGCCACGGGGCGGCCCTGAACGTCCAGCACGTCCATCTCGACCTCCGCCGCCTCCGGCAATGTGAACGAGAACCGTGCCGCGCCGCGCACGGGATCGGGCGCGACCGGGGCCAGGGCCAACCCCGGGCCGCGCGGGGTCGCGGACGCATCCAGCGTGGGCACGTCGAGGGCGAACGTGATGCTGTCGGCGTACCCGTCGTCGTACGTGCCGTTCACGCGCAGGCAGAGCAGCCGCAGGTCCGCCCGGCGCGTCGCGGGGGGCACGACTCCCACATGCTCGCGACGGAGCATCCCGGTGACCGAGCCGCGCTCGGCGGTCGTGACGGGGCCGAGGGTGGCGCTGTCCAGAGCCGCGCCACCGGCATCGCGGAAGATCACGCGGAGCTGGGCGTTGTCCCCCTGGCCCTCGAAGCCCCCGAGGTAGGCGGCGAGCCGGAAGCCGCAGGTGCCGGACTCGAGCATGAACGCCACATGCGCCAGGTCGAGCGACTGGTGCAGCTCGCTGCGCGCATTCGAGGGACCTCCGGAGAAGAACGACGCCCCGCGCTCTCCCGGGCCCGGATCGGCGAGCACCGGGAACCCGCTCGTCTCGTTCCAACTGACCACCGTGGCATTCCCTGACCGCACCCAACCCGTGATGCCGGGCACGATCTCATGGCCCGTGGCGCTCGGCGCATCGGCCTCGGCGTCGCCGTTGCGCAGGATGCTGGCGCTCCAGAGCGCGTGCGCGGGGGAGACCATGCACGCGAGGGCGCACAGCACTCCTGCGAACCGGAGTGCGGGAGCGGGGCTTCGTCGGATCGAGGGCCGCATGGCGGAGCTCCTGAGGTGGTGGGCCGAGGGCGGGGGACGGGCAGGGACCGTCCCGATCGGCATTGCGCAGGTTCACGCGCCGGACCGTCATGGCATCCGCACGATGGAGTAGATTGCCGCGATGCCACTCGCCCCCGGCACCCGGCTCGGCCCCTACACGATCGTCGACGCGCTCGGCGCCGGCGGGATGGGCGAGGTCCATCGTGCGCACGACCCGCGGCTCGGGCGCGATGTGGCGCTCAAGGGGATGCCCGCCGAGGTCGCCGCGCGGCCCGACCGCCTGGCGCGATTCGAGCGCGAGGCCCGGACCGTCGCAGGGTTGAGCCATCCCAACATCGTGGTGATCCACTCGGTCGAGGAGGCCGCGGGGCTGCGCTTCATCACCATGGAGCTGATCGAGGGCCAGAGCCTCGACCTGCATGTCACGCCGGGCGGCCTGCCGATCGGCCGCGTCGTCGAACTGGGGATCGCCATCGCCGAGGCGCTCACCGCCGCCCACGAGAAGGGCGTCGTGCACCGCGACCTCAAGCCGGCCAACGTCATGCTCACACGCGAGGGCCGCGTGAAGGTGCTCGACTTCGGCCTCGCCAAGCTCGTCGAGGAGGATGCCGAGCTGGCGGCCACCGCCGCGCCGTCGCTCTCGCGCGACGGCCAGGCCGTGGGCACGCTGCCGTACATGGCGCCCGAGCAGCTGCGCGGCGCCGTCGTCGATGCACGCACGGACCTGTTCGCGTTCGGCGTGCTGCTCTACGAACTGCTCACCGGACGAAGGCCGTTCCAGGGCGCGAGTCCCGCCGAACTGAGTTCGTCGATCCTCCGCGATGCGCCTCGGTCCGTCGCCACCCTGCGCGCCGACGTGCCGGCGGACCTCGAGCGGCTGGTGGTGCGTTGTCTCGAGAAGCTCCCGCGCGAACGCGCGCAGTCGGCGCTCGATGTGGGTAACGAGCTGCGACGACTCCGACGCTCCCTGGACAGCGGGATCTCGCAGAGCGTCGCGCGACCGGAGAGCGCAGCGCTCGCCTCGATCGCCGTCCTGCCGTTCACCAACCGCAGCGGCGATCCTGCGGACGAGATGTTCTCCGACGGACTGGCCGACGAGTTGATCGACGTGCTGGCCAAGCTGCGCGGGCTGCGCGTGGTGGCCCGCGCGTCGAGCTTCCAGTTCCGCGGCCGCGAGGCCGATCCAGCCGAGATCGGCGCCCGACTCGATGTGACCACCTATCTTGATGGCAGTGTGCGGCGCTCGGGCGACCGCGTGCGCGTGTCGGTGCAACTGATCCGCGTGGCCGACCGATCGCATGTCTGGTCGGAGACTTACGACCGCACGCTCGAGGACGTGTTCGCCGTGCAGGACGAGATCGCGCGCTCGGTCGTGAAGCAACTGCGTAGCACGCTGCTCGGCGCGGCCAGCGACACCGCAGTCAGCGACGCGACCCGTGCCGAACTCGCGGCGGCCCGCCGTGGTCGCACGTCCGACGCTGGCGCCCAACGCCTGCACATGCAGGCGCACCACCTGATCGAGCGCCGGACGCGCGCGGACAACTCCAAGGCGATCGAGTACCTGCAGCAGGCGGTCGCCCGCGACCCCGGATACGCAGCGGCCTGGGCCGAGTTGGCGTGGGCGCATGTACGCGCCGCGGATTC
>CADEFY010000088.1 GCA_902826705.1 uncultured bacterium | reverse complement strand
CGGCCGTGGCCACCGAGCCACCCGCCATCTCGGGCGTGCGCTTCATGACGTAGAGCCTGCGCGCCGTGAGGCCCGAGAGGTTCTCGTCCTCATCGCCCCACATCAGCTCGCTGTCGACCGGGATGATGCTGTCGATGCCGGCGGTGGTGAGCAGGCGCTGCGCCGCCGGCAGGTCCTGCACGCGCACGGCGCCCAGGTCGACCATGAGGCTCGTGAGCGGCTGGCGCGCGAGTGCGGTGTCGACCACTGCCGTGCCGGCACGACCGGCGAGGAAGCCGTCGAGGCGCTGGAAGAGCAGCTGCTGCTCCTCGGGCGTGCGCACGAGCTTGAACTCGAGCAGCGCTGTCTTGCCGATCAGGTCGATCGCGCGCTGACGGTCGGTGAGGCCCGGCAGCTGCACGGTGATGCGGTCCTTGCCCTCGGCCTGCACGAGCGGCTCCGCCACGCCGAACTGGTCGACGCGGTTCATGATGACCTCGCGCGCGCGTTCGGTGGCGTCGGCGGCCTCCGCGGTGGACAGGCGCGACTTGTCGACCTCGAGCAGCAACTGCAGGCCGCCCTGCAGGTCGAGTCCGAGGTGGATCGCCTGCTTGCGCAGCTGGGCGAGCTCGGTGGCCGGCAGCGCCTCACGCTGCGCCGGCGTCATCGAGTAGTAACGCCACGAGGGATAGAGCTGCCAGACCGCCAGCGCGGTCACGAGCAGCACACCCAGGGACTTCCATTGCTCCGAGCGGGTCATGGGCTCCCCCATCACAGTCGAGCGCCGGGCGCCCGTGTGGCAGCCCGGCGAGCAGTCGCGAGAATGAGCGCGGGAGTCTAGGGGGCCGCACGAAGGGGTGTCAACGCGAAGCGCGCCCAGAGCTTAGGCGCGACTTCACATCGACTTGCAGCGTCGCACCCGCTCCACGGGGCGGGACGAGGGCCAGTCGGCGGCTGGCCCGGTGGGCGAGTGCTGTGCTTGCGGTGGCGGGAGGGGCCTGGGGAGGGTGCTGCGGCGGGTGAGGCGGGATCCCGACCGGTGGAGCGGGCACACCAGGCTCGGCAAGTGCCGGGCCATCCGGTGTCGCCACGTCGCGCGGCACTTGCACGAGCGCCTCCGCGGCCGCGCCGACACCGCTGTCGCGGCCTCGACGCACGCGATTCTTGACACCCTCGGAAACGCCTCCCTATATTGCCGCGCCACCCCGACCGGGCAGCCCATCTCACGCAGTCCGAGGAGTTTCCATCGCATGATCGCCAGCGTTCGCCGTGCGACCGCTCTCTCCTTCCTGCTGCTCGGCCTGGCCGGAAGCGCTTGGGCGGCGGACGCCGACTCGACGGCGGCGCCGATCGGGCTCAAGGCCGGGCGCGGGTCCATCGGCGGCCAGCTCGGCGGCTCCCTGATGGTCGCCGACGGAGACTATTCCCAGGGCGCCCATCCCCGGTTCTCCTTCAGCGGCCACTTCCGCTATGTGATCTCGCCCGGTGCCCGTTGGCAGTTCTCGCCGCTCTACACCTGGAGCGCGTATGCGAACGACGTCGACATGCCGTTCGCGGATCCGAACTTCCCCGCGGACACCAAGAAGGACCGCGTGCTCACCCAGATGGGCGGTGCCAGCATGCAGTACCAGCGGGTGTGGGGCGGTGGGCGGACGCGCTGGCACCTGGGCGCGGGGCCGGCGCTGTACCGCGTGTGGGTGCAGAACCGCCGCAAGCTGCTCAAGGATCCCGATTCCAAGGTGCTCCACAATGGCCTCTACGGGGGCGCGTCGGTGGAGCTGGGCTACGAGCGGTTCATGAAGGTGCTGTCGAACACCTCGCTCGAAGTGACGGGCGCCGTGCACGGCGCGTTCGCGGCGAGCGACACGAAGTTCCCGTCCGGGTTCAATGGCAACCCGGTCTACGCCGAGTTGCGCGTGGGCGCGCACTATTACTACGACTTCGATCGCAAGAAGCCGGCCGACGCCGGCGCCAGGAAGTGACTCCCGAGGCCGCAGCGCACGCTGCGGCCTCACGCGTTCCGGGGAGGCTGGGCGGTGAGTGACCGGGTCGGGTGGCAGGACAAGGTCGGCCCCGAGGCGCTGACGTTCGACGACGTCCTGCTCGTGCCCCGCTTCGCCGACGTGCACCCGCGCGATGTGCAGCTGCGCACACGGTTCTCGCGCCGCATCGAGCTGCACGTGCCGATCGTGAGCGCGGCCATGGACACCGTGACCGAGGCCGGACTGGCCATCGCGCTCGCGCGACAGGGCGGGATCGGGGTGATCCACAAGAACCTCTCGCTCGAGGACCAGGTCGCCCAGGTCGACCGCGTCAAGCGCAGTGAGAGCGGCATGATCGTGGACCCGGTCACGCTGCCGCCGAGCGCCACGCTCGCCGATGCGCACGCGATCATGGCCCGGTTCCACATCTCGGGCGTGCCGATCACCGAGGCGGGCCGGCTCGTGGGCATCCTCACCAACCGCGACCTGCGCTTCGAGCGCGATCACTCGCGGCGCGTGAGCGACGTGATGACGCGTGAGCGCCTCGTGACCGCGCCGGTGGGCACCACGCTCGAGCAGGCGATCGGGATCCTGGCGCAGCATCGGATCGAGAAGCTGCCTGTCGTGGACGAGCAGATGCAGCTGCGCGGGCTGATCACGGTCAAGGACATCGAGAAGCGCATCAAGCACCCCGACGCCTGCAAGGACTCGCTCGGGCGGCTGCGCGTGGCCGCGGCCGTGGGTGCGGCAGGCGACTACCGCGAGCGTGCCGAGGAGCTGGTCAAGGCCGGCGTCGACGCGCTGGTGGTGGACAGTGCGCACGGCTACTCGCGCGGCGTGCTCGAGGCCACGCGCGCGCTCAAGCAGGTTGCGGGCGCGGCCGACGTGGTGGTCGGCAACGTCGGCACGTACGAAGGCGCCAAGGCGTTGGCCGAGGCGGGCGCCGATGCGGTGAAGGTGGGCATGGGCCCCGGCGCGATCTGCACCACGCGCGTGGTGACGGGCGCCGGCATGGCGCAGGTCACGGCCGTCCTCGAGGCCGCCCGCGCCCTCGAGCCGTTCGATGTGCCGCTGATCGCCGACGGCGGCATCAAGTACTCGGGCGATGTGGTGAAGGCGATCGCGGCCGGCGCGCACTCGGTGATGATCGGCGGGCTGTTCGCCGGCACCGAGGAGAGCCCCGGCGAGGTGGTGCTCTACGAGGGCCGACAGTACAAGGTGTACCGCGGCATGGGCTCGCTGTCGGCGATGGCCGCCGCCAAGGGCAGCCGTGAGCGCTACTTCCAGGAGAACACCGACGAGCTCTCCAAACTGGTGCCCGAGGGTATCGAAGGGCGCGTGCCGTTCAAGGGCCCGCTCTCCAGCACGGTGTTCCAGCTGATCGGCGGCCTGCGAGCCGGCATGGGCTACTGTGGGGTCCAGACGATCGAGGCGCTGCGCCGAGACGCGCGCTTCGTGCGCATCAGTGCGGCGGGGCTGCGCGAGAGCCATCCGCACGATGTGAAGATCACCAAGGAAGCGCCCAACTACGAAGCACGGTGACATCCGGTCCAGGGTCAGTGTCTCCACCTTCCCGAGAGGAGGCGAGCATGCGCACCATGGGGGTCTACCGCGGTAATCCCACGCTGCGCGTGGCGATCGGGCAGGCGCTGAGACGGCGGCTCTATGCGGAGCTGGTGCCGCATGACGCTTCGCGCGGCGCGGTGCCGGGAGCCGGCGAGGCGGACGCGCTCGACCGGCGCTGGAGCCGCGAGTTCCATGACGCGCTGCGTGTGCACGCGCTGCCCCTGATGGCGCCGATCGAACGCACCGCCGAGGGCGTGCTGCGTTACTTCGGGCGCCCCGGCTTCTCGCTGTGGGCGCTGCATTCGGATCACACGCTGGTGCTGGCCTACGACTACCACGACACCCCCGAGGAGCTGCGCGCACGCGCGCGCCGCTGGGCCGGCTGCCTGCGCACGCGCACCGCGCCCGGCATGGCCAACCGCCATTGGGGCCAGCCGGTCTACGGCGCCCGGCTCGACGCAGCCACCGATGACCTCGAGGTGGTGTGGGCCGTGCCCGGCGATTGGATGCGGCTGGCCGATGCGGAGAACGCCGCCGAACGCACCCGAGACGTGCCGCTGCACTGGAGCGAGGCAGCGGAGGTGGCGTGAGGGGCTCAGTGCTCGATCTCGCGCCGCTCGCAGTGTCCGTGGGAGGCAGACGATGAACGTGCTGCTCTGGGTCCTGCAGGGGCTGATGGCGCTCCTCTATGGAGCGTCGGGGGTGATGAAGCTGTTCATGCTCGAGCAGGTGCGCGAAGGGGTGCAGTCCTTCGACGCGCTGCCGTCGACCGCTTGGAACGCCCTGGGGGTCCTCGAGCTGGTGTGCGTGCTCGGGCTCATCCTGCCCTCGGCGCTCCGCTGGCGTCCGCAGCTCACGGTGGTCGCCGCCACGCTGCTCGCGGTCGAGAGCCTCGTGTTCATCGGCGTGCATCTCAAGTATCGCGAGACCGGCGCGATCATCATGAGTGGCGTGCTCGGCCTGCTCATGGCGTTCATCGCCTACGGGCGGAGCGCGATCGCGCCGATCCGATGAGACGCCCTCGACGCGAGGCCGTGCGACTCGCCTCGAGTGCTGGGAGTGGAATGTGACGTGCGCACGCGGATCGTGTTCGACCTGACGAAGTGAGGGCCATGCCATGAAGCCAGCCGCCCGCACCGCTCTGCTCGCCACGCTCGAAGCGCGCTTCGAGGCCCACCCCGAACGGCATCGCGGCATCGCCTGGTCCAAGGTGAAGGCCCGGCTCGAAGCAGACGATGCGGCGCTCACGACGCTGCACGCCATGGAGTCCTCGGGCGGCGAGCCCGATGTCATCGGCGCCGACGCCAAGTCGAAGCAGATCATCTACTGCGACTGTGCCTCCGAGAGCCCCGCGGGCCGGCGGAGCGTCTGCTATGACCGCGAGGCACTCGACGCCCGCAAGGAGCACAAGCCGAGCGGCAGCGCAGTCGACATGGCGGCCGCGATGGGCGCCGAGCTGCTCACCGAGGCGCAGTACCGTGAGCTGCAGACGCTGGGGGAGTTCGACCTCAAGACGTCGAGTTGGGTGCTCACGCCGCCGCGCGTGCGCGCCCTGGGGGGTGCGTTGTTCTGCGACCGACGCTTCGACACCGTGTTCGTGTATCACAACGGTGCCCAGTCGTACTACGCCGCACGCGGTTTCCGGTGCCGGCGACGCGTGTGAGTGTGCTCGAAGGTCGTGCACTCGCGGTTCGAGCCGAGCGCCTGGACGCGGAGCAGTGGTTCGACGACTTCGCTGCGGCGCCGGCCGGCATCGCTGCGGCGCTCGGACTGGCGAGTCGGTGGCACGGCGAGCTGGCCATGGTGCGCAGTCGCGTGCCGTTCAGCCACTTCAACATGGTGCTCACGCTGGGCTGCCCCGCGAGCGCGGACGCGGCGGCGTTCGACGCGATCGACCGCTTCTATGCCGAGGGCGGAGTGCCGCACCACTGGGTGCTCGTCCATGACCACAGCGAGCCATCCGATCTGGACCATCGACTGCGGGCCCGGGGGTATCACGAGGACGGAGCGTGGGAGCGCGTGGTGATGCAGGGCCCTGCCCCGGACCGCTGGGCAGCTCACGTTGACGGGTGCGAACTCGTCACCGCGGCGACCGCCGCGGAGTGGAGCGAGTTCGTGCGCAGCCGCTATCAGATGCCGCCCGCGATCGGCGACTGGCTCACGGCACTCGTCGGTCGCCGCGGCTGGGCGCATGCGATCCGTCGCCAGGCAGGTCGCGCCGGAGGCCCTGTGGTGATGGCGCGCAGCCTCTACCAGGACGACGCCGGCTGGGCTTGGCTCGGCATCGACGCGCCGGTCCCCGGCGTGATGGCGCCATGCTTCGCCGACGATCAGCACGTCACGGCCGCACTGCTCGTCCATGCGGCGTCACTCGGCGCGCACGCGTTCGTCAGCGACATCGAGGTGCCGTGCGACACGCGCGACACGGAGGCCTATCGCCGCTGGGGCGAACTCGGGTTCTCGGCCGTCTATCGGCGGCGCTTGTTCGTCAGGCGCCGCGAGGGCTGACGCAGGCGACGCTCGGACTCACGCGGCGCGTGCCGCAGCGTCCACGCGGCGCCGCACCACGACCGCCACATGGTCGGCCGGCTCGAGCGCCCGCGCCCGCCCGAGCGCCGCGGCGCACGCGGCCCCTTCTCCGCGCTCGTGCGCCACCAGTGCCAGGCTCGCCCAGGCGCTCGCTTCGACACACGACTCGGTCGCCTCGCGCACGAGCCGGCGTGCCATGGCCGCGCCTGTCTCGAGCTCGCCCGATCGGATCAGCGCCAGAGCGTGCGTGCCGACCAGCGCGTGCGGCGCGGGCGCCTCCGACAGCAACGCGCGGCTCTCGCGTGCGGCGAGGTCGTGCAGGGTCCGCTCGTCGGACAGCAGCAGGGAGAACGCCGCGTTGCTCGCCACCAGCCGGCGCACGGGCGCCGCAGCGGCCTCCGGTCGCTCGAGCAGCGCCAGGAACTCCGCTCGGGCCTCACGCCAGTGCCCGGCATCGAGGCGCAGCCGAGCACGGTCGTGCTGGAGCAGGAAGCTGCCGGGGTGCAGGGCGAGCCCGCGCTGGAGCGCGTCTCGGGCGCCCGCTGCATCGCCTGCACGTCGGCACGCCTCGGCGCGCATCGCCCATGCGGCCTGCGCGTGCTGCTCGATGTGCGCGGCCGGCGCGGCGAGGAGCGCGATCGCATGCAGCGCGTCGCTCGGGTGCGGCTGACCGCCGATCCGCGCCACCCAGGGCACGAGGCAGGCGGCCGTGAGCAACCCGTGCGCGAGCAGTGCCGCGTGGAGCGGCGCCGGGCCCGCGATCAGCGCGGCAGGCCACGTCCGCAGCGCGCCTGCGCACGCGGCGAGCAGCACCGTCGTGGCCACGGTGACGGCCGGTCCTGCGACCACCATGGCGAGCAGCCGCCACCGCAGACCGCGGCGCTCTGTGCGCGCTGCGACCAGCAGGCCCGCGTCCGGCCAGCCGCGCCATTCCCACGGCAACCCGGCCCACACGACCGTGCGCCGCAGCCGGCCGCTGCCGATGCGCACCGCGTGCACGTCGAATCCGAGCGCGCGCGCGACGACCGCGTGACCCGCCTCATGCAGCACCACGCCCGCGGCGAGCGCGAGCAGCAGCAGCGCCAGGTTCACGGCGAGCACGGCGGCCAGCACCGCCACTGGCGGCGCCAGCATGGCCGCGAGTGCGAGCCAGCCTGCGAGCAGCAGCAGGTCGCGCCACAGTCCGCGGCTGCGGTGCGTCACGCGGCAGTGCGGGCAGATGGCGCGCCGCCTCCAGCCGGTGCGCGCGAATCGCTCCCCAGGGAACGCAGCCGCGCCGCAGTGGGCGCAGTCGGTGCCCGCCGCGGCCATCAGCGGCGCGGCAGCTCGAACTTGAACGTCGGGTTGAGCTGACGGATCTCGCCGACGACGCGCTCGAGGTCCTCCTCCGCCTGCGCCGAGGGCGCCGACTTCCAGGCGGAGTAGAGCTCGAGCAGCTCGTCCTGCTTCACGCGCAGGCGTTCGCGCTGCGAGTGTTCGTCGACGCTGCGCTCCAGGTGATAGACCTCTCCCTGCGAGAAGCGCTTCATGAGGTCGAGATACTCGCCGCGCATGTGCGACAGGATGCGCAGGTACTTCTCGAACCCGGTCGAGAGCTTCTCGAGCACGTCGGACACGCCCGCGTTGCGGCGGTGCATCTGCTGCGCGTAGGTGTAGGCGAAGTGGTAGTACGTCTTGCCGCGGCCGATGTAAGCCTCCTCGCTCGGCTGCACGCGCGGTCGCGTGCTGCCGGCGAGCTGCGGCGAGTCGAAGATGCCGATCGAGACCAGCAGGAAGTCGGCGTTGGTCTTGTAGATCTGGTACTTGAGCCGCGCGTCGGTCGAGCTCGAGAGGCGGCGGAAGACGTCGGTGTCGTACTTGGACAGGAACCGTCGCGACTGCTCCACGTACTCGGGGTTGATGAACGAGTGCAGCAGGTGCGCCAGGTACACGTTCACGTCCTCGTCGTAGCAGTCCTGGTTCGAGACGAGGCCCGTCTCCATGCGGCTGTAGAGGAGACAGTTGATCATGAAGTAGTACGTCGGCTGCAGGTCGCGGCTGTCGTCCTTCAGGTCGATGTAGTGGCGGGGGTCCATCGCAGCCTCGGGTCGGTCGGCGGGGGTCCGGTCCTGTCTCCACCTGCTCTCCGAGCATCGGCTGTGCCACCCATGAGTTGATGGGCGCCGGCGTGCAGTGGGCTCGCGTGCAACGGCATCGGCGCGCGACGGCCCCTGTCGAAGCCATGTCGCGAGCGTCACTTGGTGCGCTGCCACCCCGTGATCGGGGCATCTGCCCCGATCCCCCGCCTCCGTGTGATGGCGCGCTCGGCGGGGCCCGCGGCAGGCGACATCGGGCGATCCGCGATTCCGCTTCGCGCGCGCCCTCGGTTCTGGTATCTGAGAGCCTGCGAGTGCCGCGAGGGGCAAGGGTTTGCCGGGCCGTGCGCGATGCACTCCGCCGGGGCCACGCCGCTTCGAGAGGGGCGTGGATCCAGCGATCGCGCGTGTCCCGTTCGATCCGGACGCGGGCACATGGATTGCGTCCTGCCTCGTGGGGCGTCCACTGCCCCGGACCTTCCCCTGCCCGCCCGCCGACCCGAGGGACGACGCGACCATGGACCCGAGCAACCTCCCGGAGCCGATCCGCCCCGCCGAGCCAGAACCCACGGGCCCGCGGCTCGGATTGCGCCTGCGGCTGTGGCTCGTCGGGCTCGCCAGCGGCGCGGTCACCGGTGTGGGCACGCTGTGGGTCCTCGGCACACAGGTCGAGGCATCGCAGCATCCCGGACTGGCCACGCTGCTCGCCTGGCTCTCGGGCGTGGCGTTCCTGTCGGTGATCGTCGGCGCCGCGCTCGCACTGTGGCTCGACCACCACCTCATCGGACAACTGCGTGCGATGATCCGCGGCATCCGCAGCGGCCGAGTCTCCGAACTGCGGGGCGTGCCGGCCGCCTCCGGGTGGGGTGAGCTCTCCGAACTGAGCGACAGTGTGCAGGGGCTGCTCGGCCGCCACCGCGTGCAGACGCGCGCTGCCGACGAGCTCGCGTCGCTGCGTACCCAGCTCGCGGCACTGCAGTCGGCCGTCGCGACATGGGAACGCGAAGAGCGCCTGCCCGCACTGCCGCCCATGTCCGGCGACCTCGGCGCGCTCGCCGAGTCGCTCACGCACGGGCTGTCGCGCCGCGGCGTGCTCGAAGAGCAGAATCGCGAGGCCTCGCGGCAGGTGGCCGCCGAGCTGTCGGGCTCGCTCGCCGATGCCCAGGAGAGCGCCGAGCAGGCTGAACGCGGGTTCGTCGAAGCGACCGCGCTGCTCACCACCGTGCGCGAACTGCAGCGCCTGTCGACCGAACTCACCAATGCGCTCGCGGCCGTGCCATCGAGCGCGCTCGAGCCGCGTGAGGAGAGCCACGCGCGTGCCGTGCTCGAGGAGCTGGTCGAGGCTTCGCACGCGAGTGTCGAGTCGCTGGGTCGCGCGCTGCTCGCGACGCAGGACGTGGCCGACCAGGTGCAGACGCTGGCCAACCGCTCCACGCTGATCGCGATCCAGGTGCTCACGTCGGGCGCACGCAGCGGCGCGGGCGAGGACGTGGCGGCCGACCTCAAGCAGCTCGCAGGCGACGTGCGCGCGATCACCGAGCGCACGCGCCAGGACGCGAGCGACATCGAGGCCGCCGTGGCGGATGCCACGGTGCGCATGCGCGACGCGCGCGCCCGCGCGCTGGCGCGGCTCGAGTCGGCGGCCCCTGCGCCGGCGGCCCCGCCGCGCGCGCTCGACGACGCACAGCGGCTGCTCGAGCGCGTGCGCGAGATGGTGCAGGACGCCGCACGCAAGGGCGAGCGGCTGTCGGCTGCGGGCGAACGCAGCTCGCGCGCGGCCGAACGGCTGGCCCGCCGGCTCGAGAGCGAGGTGGGCGAGGCCGAGGCGCTGCACGTGCGCCTCTCGCCGGTCGACGAGGCCCCGTCGGCGACCGCCGATCCGCAGTCGCGCGCACTGCGGCTCTTCGAGCCACAGACCGAGGCAGAGCCCGACGCGGGCGCCACGGGCGAGCCGCGCACCGGCGACGACGCGTCCGACGACGGCACGGAGCGGCGGTCATGAGTTCGCGCGAACTGAACGCGCACCACGCGCTCGTCGGCGGCCTGCTGCGCGCGCTGCGTCCGGCACTGGCACCAGAGGCCGACTTGGAGGTGCGTCGTGCGGCGCGCGAGGTGGCGCAGGTGCTGCAGCTCCCCGGGCTCGATGCCGCGCTGGCCGAGTGCCTGCGACACGCCGGCCCGCGACCGCCGCGCGAGGCCGCGCACGTCATCGCACGCATCGACCGACTCGCCGATGCCGCGGAGCAGGCAGGCTCGCTCACGCCGTTCCACGACGCCGATGGCGAGCTCGGGGCGCTCGCGGAGACGCTGGCCGGACTCGAGTGGACGATGCCGACGGACGATCAGCCGGCATCGGCGGCGATCCCCGCCGCGGACGTGCTGGGCGAACTCGTGCCCGGTTCCCGGCGCGCACTGGAGCGGTCGCGACTCGCACCCATCGCCGCCGGCGCGCTGCGCGCTGCGCGCGCCTG
>CADEFY010000087.1 GCA_902826705.1 uncultured bacterium | reverse complement strand
CCGCGTCCAGACTGCTGATGGCTCGGCGAGCACCCGGATCGTGTGCATCGACTAGCGAGACGGCTCGAGTCCCGGTGGGGGCGTGGACCCGACCACGTCCACCCACCGGAGCCTCGATCCCGCTGACGCACGCGTAGTCCCCCGACTAGCGGATGCGCAGCAGTCCCCGCGATTGCTCGAGTCCGTCCGAACGCAGTCGCAGGTAGTACATGCCGGCTGCGACCGACTCGCCGCGCGAGTCGCGGCCATCCCACGTGAGTGCGTGGCGCCCGGGGGGCACCACGCGGTCGACCAGTCGGCGCACGAGTCGCCCGCCCAGGTCGTAGACGCCGATCGAAGTCGGCGCGGATCGCGTGACCTGCAGCTCGAACCGCAGGGCACTCCGGAACGGATTGGGCCCCACGGCGTGCAGTCCTGGGGCGATGGACAGCGCGCCGGGATCCGTGTCGGTCGTACCCGAGGTCTCGATCACGCTCACACCCTCTCCCCGCACCGTGCTGTCGGCCATCGACCATGCGACCAACCTCACCGTGTCACGATCGCCGCCGCCGCCACTCGTCACCACCGGCAACACGAAGAGCTGCTCCGCACCCGGAGCGAGCATCACGGCTGAAGGCAGGCCCAGCAGCGACCAGCCCTTGGTGTCGATCGCATCGATCGCATAGGTGTCCGGCGCGTCGCCCAGGTTCTTCACTGTGAAGCGTGCCTCTGCCGTGTCGCCGGGCATGATCAGCGTGTCGCCGAGTGACAGCACGTCCACACTCAGCGACGGCATGCCCCCCACCGACGGAGAGTTGGAGAGCAGCGAGAGCGAGACGACCTCGTCGCCTGTGCGCAGCGCGACGAAGTAGGGCTGGAACGCAGAAGGCGCGTCGAACGACGCGGACTGCATCTGTCCCGGCTGCCCCGGCACTGCAGATCCGCCCGCCCACTCGCGCGGATCGACCCGCTGCGCTGCGTCCCACGCAGCCTCACTCGTGATGGGGGCCGTGTGATAGCGCACGTCATGCACGTTGGCGAGCGCCTGTGTCGGCGGCGTGGGCGCGACGTCGTTGTCTCGCGGCGCGGTCCACGCGAGGTCGAGCCGCTGCGAGCCGCTGAGTCGCGCCAGCGCCAGGTCGGTGACGGCGCTCGGCCGTTGCGCGTCGTACGCCGAGACCACGACATCGTCGATCGCCACGCGGCCGTTCCAGTCGGTGTGCTCGACGAACTCGATCAGCACGACCTCGGCGCCCACGTACGGCGAGAGATCCAGCGTCATCATGCCGCTGCCGATGGGGATCGGGGAGACATCGTGCTTCACGCCGCTGGTGTCGATCCGCACACGGCAGAACTCGCCAGCCGGACTGCAGTTGGATGCCTGGTGGCAGTACCAGAACGTCAGCGTGGCGCGCGTGTACTCCGACCAGTCCATGGGCGGCGTCGCCATCACGTTGATGCGCTCGATGAACCCGTTGCACGGGCTGCCCACCGCCGGGTGCAGCGAGACGCCCATCCGGTGCGCGCCGCGATGCGTGCAGGGCGGCGATGGGTCGGGCGCGACGTCCCATGTGTCCATGGTCATGTACACGCCGGAGGTGTGCACGCGGCGGGCGGTGTCGAAGTCCTCGACGAAGTTGACGAAGTGGTCGTCCTCGACCTCGCCCGTGCGCGCCATCGAGTCGGGGTGGCCCACGCTCGCGCCGTAGGTGAGCCGCGTGCGCACGCGCAGCGGATTGCCCAGGATGTGTTCGGCCACCGGCGTGATCGGCCGGGTCACCATGCGCGTGTCCGCGCCCCAGGTGGCCGGGTTCTCGACGTGATCGACGATCACATGCTCGGCCGCTGCGGGGATCGCCTGTTCGAACGCGCCGTCGCCATCCCAGTCGATCCAACTGTCGAGATGCAGGCTGTTGGCCGGCGCGGGCCCGTAGCGCGGCCCGCTCGCGCGTGAGACCGACATCGCCACGTCGAGTGACGCCCCCGGCGCGATGTGCGCAGGGAGCAGGGGCAACTTGCCGATCGAGAGGGGGAGGACACCGTCGTCGTAGCCGTCGGTGTGGTGCGAGCCGCCGAGGTTGGGCCGGTGGTCGGCGTCGAGCGGATCCGAGATCGACGGCTCCGCCGACGCGTCCCGCCCGAGCCACTCCCACAGGTGCTCGCCATGCGCGACGGCCGAGTAGGGCGGCGGCAGGTCGCTCCAGTCCGACAGTCGCGGGAACGCGAGGCGCCCGGCGCCGTCGCGATCGCCCGCCAGAGGCTCCACATGCGACGTGAGGGTGCGCTGCATCTCCTCCTGCGTGATCGCCGGATTGCGCGACGCGATCACCGCCGCCACGCCCGCCACGAGGGGGGCGGC
This sequence comes from uncultured bacterium, assembly GCA_902826705.1. Classification (GTDB taxonomy): domain Bacteria; phylum Eisenbacteria; class RBG-16-71-46; order RBG-16-71-46; family RBG-16-71-46; genus CADEFY01. The sequence goes on along the minus strand of CADEFY010000087.1, from coordinate 8,271 downwards.
CATCGACGTGCCATTCGCGCGCCGGTACGAGGGCCCGGGCCACGCGCTCCAGATGCGCGTGCCGGGCGCGACCAGGTCGAGGCCGGGGCCCGAGTTGGAGAACGCCGGCACCAGATCGAGCGAATCGCTCGCCCCGACGGCGATCACCTCGGGGTAGGCCGCGGGGTAGCTCAGCGTGGCCGCGCTGTCATTGCCCGCTGCGGCCACCACGATCGCGCCGCGGGCGATGGCGTACTGCACCGCCACGCGCAGTGCACGTGAGGAGTCGCGGCTGCCGAGGCTCAGGTTGATCACGCGCGCGCCCTGGTCGGCGGCGTAGCGGATGCCCTCGGCCACGGCATCGAACGTGCCCGGGCAGCCTTCGGCCGCCGTGCAATCGAGCACGCGCACGATGAGCAGCTTGCACGCGTAGCCGGCGCCGGCGATGCCGCCCGTGTCCGCGGCCGCGGCGGCGATGCCCGCCACGTGCGTGCCGTGTCCGGCGAACGGGCCGGTGTCCGTGGGGTCGGCATCGCCGCCCACGAAGTCGAATCCGGTGGCGAGCACGTTGGCCGCCAGGTCGGGATGCGGCGAGCCGAAGGCGTCGATGCCGGAGTCGATGATCGCGATCTTCACGCTCGCGGCACCGCCGCCACCCTGCCGCCACAGCCACGGCAGCCCCGTGCGGAACACGCCCCACTGGTTGCCGGTCTGCGCCAGCGCGTCGTCGAGCGGCCGCAGCATGCGGTCCTGCGGGCAGTCGACGCACGCCGAGGCGTAGCAGAACCCGTTGGGCTCGGCCCACAGCACGCCGGGTTCGCGCGCGAGCGCCTCGCTCAGCGCCTTGGCCGAGCCGCCCGCGGGCAGCGCGAGCACGTCGTAGCCGAGCGCGCTGCGGCGCTCCAGTGCGAGACCGCCATGCTTCTGCGCCAACAGGCCGCGCACGGCGCTCGGCGTGCCGGGGCGGAAGCGCACCAGCAGCTCGGTGGGCTCGCGGTGCGCGGCGCGGGGGGAGGACGGGGCGGGCTGAGCGGCGGCGGCGGATGCCAGCAGCGCGGCGACCAGCGTCGAGAACACGATGCGGTGCAAGGACATGGCGGGTCTCCTCGGAGCGATGGCACGGCTCGGGTGCCGTGCGCCACTCCCTGGAGAAGGATCCCGCCTCGCGCCGGGACATCGGATCGGGGCCGGGGCCCCGGATCCGAGGGCCGCTCAGCCCGCCAGCAGCTCCACGCGCCGCAGCGCCTCCTCGAGCCGGAGCACTGCCGGTGTGCGCTCGATGCCCCGGGTGAGGCGCGTGAGCAGCGCGATCACGGCGCGGCGATCCTCGAGCTGCAGTGCGATGTCGCGCGCGGTGCGCGTGGCCCAGTCGTCGGCGCCTCGGTCGGCGTCGATCGCGCGCAGCAGGTAGTGCTCGGCGCGAGCCGGGTCGAGGTGCTCGGGGTGCTCGGCATAGAACTCGTCGCAACGCCGGCACCGACCGCGCGAGGCGCCCGCGAACAGATTCGCCAGGCAGAGCAGTGCGTGCACGTGTGCCGGCGCCACCTCGAGCACACGCTCGTAGGCCGGGGCAGCAGCGGCCATGGCGTGGTCGCTGTCGAGCGAGTAGGCCAGCCGATAGCGCGTCTCGGCATCGTCGGGCGCCAGCTCGAGTGCGCGGCGCAGCAACGCCTGGGCGGCCGGTTGATCGCCGCGATGGATCTGGAACGCGCCGCGCAGGCGGAGCCGCAGGGCGTCCTCGCCGGGCGAGAGCGCCTCGGCGCGGTCGAGCGCCGCGAGGCCCTCATCGATCGCACGCTGCGCCAGGTGCACCTCGGCCAGGGCCGTCCACGACGCGGCATCGTCGGGCTCGATCGCCAGCGCTCGGCCCAGTGCGCGTGTGGCGTCGTCGAGCCGGCCCAGCCGGCGGCAGGTGCTCGCCATCGCGCGATGCACGGCCGCCGATCCGGGCACGATGCGCGCGCTGACCGCCAGGTCCTCGAGGCTCTCGGAGTCCTCTGGGGCGCGCTCGCGCCGCGCGGCGCTGGCGAGGTGCGCCTCGAGCAGTGCGATCGCCGATGCATCGGGGTGGGCGAGTCGAGCCTGCGCGAGCTGCGCAGCGGCGGCGGCGGCATCTCCGGCGAGCCACGCCCGCAGGGCCTGGTCCAGGATGCGCGTGACGCCCTCGGCCGCCTCGGGCAGCGGCCGGGCCGCGACCGGCGTGCCGGCCCGCAGCCGCGCGAGGTCGTCTGCGAACGCGAGCGCGTCGGCATAGCGCTCCTCGGGGCGGCGGGCGAGCGCCGTGTGGATCACCGCCTCGAGCTCGCCCGAGAGCGACGCACGCATCGCGCGCGCGGGGGTGATCCGGCCGAAGCGCACCGACGCGTACAGCGCATCGCGACCGTGGCCGGAGTGCGCGGGATGTCCGGTGGTCAGCTCGTAGAGCAGCAGTCCCAGTGCATGCACATCGGTTCGCGCATCGACCGGTTCACCGGAGAGCTGCTCTGGCGCCATGTAACGCGGCGTCCCCAGCAGGTCTCCCGTGCCGGTGAGCGTGGCACCCTCCTCGAGCGCGCTGAGCCCGAAGTCGAGCAGCACGGGCTCGCCGTCCGAGCGCAGCATGACGTTCTGCGGCTTGAGGTCACGGTGGAGCACGCCCTGCTGGTGCGCGGCGTGCAGTGCGCGAGCCAGCGCCTCGGCGATCGCGATCGCCTGATCGACCGACAGCGCGCCCGCCGCTTGGTCGAGTGGCTGGCCCTCGACCAGGTCCATCACCAGATAGGGCAACTCGGCATCGATGCCCGAGTCATGCACACGCACGATGTGCGGGTGCGCGATCCGCGCGAGCGCCACCGCCTCGCGGCGGAAGCGCTCGAGCATGCGAGGACCCAGGAGCGGTGCGAGCGGGAGCAGCTTGAGGGCGAACTCCCGTCCGTCGCGTTCCACGCGGTACACCACGCCCATGCCGCCGCGTCCGAGTTCGCCGCGCACGACGTAGCCGCCGATCGTGCGATGCGGCGCCGGCGAGGAGGTGAGCGTGCGCTCGATGTCGAGGGCGGTGCGGATCGCGGCGGCGAGCATGTCGGCATGCGTCCCGTGCGGTGCGGCGAAGGACTCCGGCGTGAGGTCCGGCTCGGTCTCGCGCCGCTCGAGGTACGCCGCCACGTGGGCTTCCAGTTCCTCTGCGGTCATGGCGTGCCGCCCTGCATCAGCACGGCCATGCGCGCGAGCCCGCGCTGGTAGAGCTTGGAGGTGGCCTCGGGCGACTTGCCGATCGCGCGCGCCACGTCGTGGTTGGGCACCTCCTCGAGCAGCCGCAGCAGCATCACCTCGCGCGTCTCCTGCGGCAGCCGCGCGAGGGCGCGCTCGAGGCGCTCGAACGTCGCGGGATCGCCATACACCGGCTCGTGCGCGTCGCGGGCGGGCAGCGACTCGAGCATGGCATCGGACAGCGGCACCTCGCCGCTGCGCTTCTGCGCGCCGTAGTGCTCGGCCTTGGAGCGGATCTTGTTGAGCACGCAGACGTGCAGGTAGTGGCTCACCGCCGCCGGGCTGCGCGGCTCGAAGCGATGCAGGTCGGAGAGCGCGTCACGGAACATGCTCTGCAGGATGTCCTCGGACTCGAGCCGCGCCCGCAACGCCGACCCCAACCGGCAGCGGATCGACAGCAGCAGCCGGTCGCGGAACCTCAGGTACAGCCGATCCCACGCCGCGGGATCGCCGGTCTGGATGCGACGCACCAGTTCGACGGAGTCCTCAGCGGGTGGGATCGGCGATGGGCCCGGCATCGCGACAAACTCCCTCGGCCCGGTCTCACCGGGCGAGGATGGCCCTTCGTGTGAGCACGTCACCTGCCGCTTCGAGCCGCAGGAAGTACATGCCCGCTGCGAGCCGCACGCCCTGCGCGTCTCGCCCGTCCCACATCACCCGATGCTCGCCGGCCGTGCGCTCGCCCTGTGCGAGCGTGGTCACTTCGCGCCCGGTCACATCGAGCACGCGCAACGCGATCGCGCCCGCGCGCGGCAGGGTGAATCGCACACTGCTCTGACCGCGCATCGGTTGGGGCGCGAGCCCCGCGAACGCGAGTTCGAGCGTGGGCGTCAGATCGATGCCCAGCGTGCCCTGTGGGACCAGCGTGGCGACCGGGGATTCGTTGCCGTGCACGTCGACCGCTGTGAGCTTGTAGATGTAGGGCGCTCCCGCGGCGTCGGTGTATCCCGTGTCGGGCTGCGCGGCGACGAGGTTGGCCGGGCCGGGCACGAACGACGCGCTGCCCCCGCGATACAGGCGATAGCCCGCCAGATCGGCCTCGGTGTTGGGGTTCCACGCCATGCGCGTGGCGCCGCCGGTGTAGAAGCCGGTGAACGGCGCGGGTGCCACGGGCGCCAGGTCATCGACGGAGTACCCCGAGTCGGGCGCCGAGTACCAGCGGTCGGTGAACTGCCAATCGACGACACGGGCCTCGATCATGAAGACCGTATACGGGTTGGATCCGGCGACCGAATCGCTCGTCGTGGTGGTGGTGAGGCTGTACTCGGGAAGCGCGCTCGCGAGCTGGCTCGTCACGAGTTCCCATGCGTAGCCCTGCGCACTCAGCCACACCTGGCCGCGCGCCGCCGCAACATCGGCATCGCTCGTCGCACCCTTCTGCTGCGCGAGCGACGCCGGCACCTGGCGCCAGAGGCGATAGTCGTAGATGCCGAACTCGGGCTCGACGTCGAGGATGCTGGCCGACCACGACACGCGCACACGCCCGCCCTGGTCGTTGGCCACATCGCGCACGCCGGTGATCACCGCCTGCGGCTCGCCGATCTGTCCATAGCGCTCCACGCGCTGACAGTAGATGTCGTCCGCGGCACCTCCGTTGCGCTCGTCGACCCACGCCAGGATCGCACCCGCGTCGCCGTTGGGGGCCATGGCGACCGTGAACTGGTTGTTCAAGGCGCCGCACACGAGCGTGCCGTTGCTGGGCCAGAGCACGCCACCCGTCGAGCTGATGCGCTGGGCGTAGAGGTCGCTGTGCGTGGTCGAACGCGCATCCTCCCACGCCACGATCGCGCCACGGGCACCATCGGCCACGATGCGCGGGTTGCCAGCGCCACTCGTCGCCAGGTTGCGCAGCGCGATGCCGTCAGTGGTCCACAAGGCCGTGCCGGCGGGGCTCAAGCGCTGCACGAAGGGTTGGGGCATGGCCGAACGATAGTCGAGCCACGAGAGGATGAGGCCGCCGGATCCATCCGACGCGAGGCCGACCCCCGACTGCGTATTGGTCGCCGCGCAGACGGCGACGCCGCTGGTGGTCCACAACTGGACGCCCGAGTTGTTGATGCGCTGGCAGTAGATGTCGAAGTCGGCGCCGCGCGCGTCAGCCCAGGCGAACAGGGCCCCACCGGTCCCATCGGCCATGGCGGTGAGCTGGGACTGCGAGCCTGTCGCGGAGCAGAATGCGATGCCGTCCACCGTCCACTGCAGCGTGCCGGGACCGGTCACGCGTTGGGCGTAGAGGTCCGCCGTGCCGGAACGCGAGTCCTCCCAGCCCACGATCATGCTGCTGGTGGCCGCTTGCACCATGCGGGGGTTGGCCTGATTGCCCGTGGCGGAACACAGGCTGATGCCATTGGCCGCCCACTGTGCGACACCGGAGCTGTTGAACCGCTGCGCGTAGATGTCGTAGTGGGCGCCGTTGCGGAAGTCCGCCCAGGCGATGGTCGTCTCGCCACCACTGTCCACGGCGAGCGATGGACTGATCTGATCCTGCGTCGCGGTGCACACAGCGACCCCATTGGCGGTCCAGAGGGTCGCACCCGAGGCATTGACACGCTGCGCGTAGACGTCGTAGCCAGCTCCACTTCGGAAGTCAGGCCAGGCGATCACGACGCCGCCCAGGCCGTCAGGAGCGATCTGCGGCAAGAGCTGGCTGTTCGCTGCGGTGCACACCGCCACCCCGTTGCTGCTCCACAGCGCGGTGCCGGACGCGCTGATGCGCTGGGCGTAGATGTCGTAGGTGCCCCCGCGCAGGTCCTGCCAGACCAGGATCGCGCCGCCGGCGCCGTCGCTGCAGCTCACCGGGTTGGTCTGGATGCCGATCGCGTTGCACACCGGCACGTTCCCGGTGTACGGATCGTTGGGCCATGCCGCGAGCGCAGGACGCGCGAGTGCGGAGCAGGTGAGCAGCAGAAGCATGACGCGACGCGGGACGGACATGCGGCACCTCCGGGTGAGGGGTTCGAGGAGCCAGCGTACACCCATGCGAGGGCGCTAGGGTTCGCTCGATTCCGACATCTGCTCGCGCGGCGGCTCGGTGGGCCGCACGAGCAGCGCCTTCTCGCGCTCGATCATCACCAGCCCCGCCTTGGCCCCGCGCGGTTTGCGCACGTACTTCTTGAGCGTGTAGTGCACCGGCACCTTTCCGGCCGTGCGCGCCTTGCTGTGGAACGCGGCCCAACTCGCCACTTCTTCGAGCGTGGCCTTGCTGGGTTCATTGGGGCCCTTGCCACGCCGCAGCACCACATGTGAGCCGGGGCAGCCATGCGCGTGGAACCAGTAGTCCTCGGGCCGCGCCAGATGCAGCGTGAGGTGGTCGTTGCCCTCGCTGCTGCGGCCGATCAGCACGTCCCAGCCCTCGAGCGTGCGGAAGCGCCATGGGTTGAGCTTGCCCGAGACTTCGGGCGGCTTGCGCTTGGGCGCCGCGGTGGTGGGGCCCCCGGGCGCCGCGGCCACCGGCCCGAGCCCCAGTTGCCGGCGCGGCAGCGGCGCGGGCGCGCGGATCTGCGAGCGCGCACCGGCACTGAGCGCATCGAGCACACGCTCGAGCACGAGCTGCGCCTCGGCGCGCGCGGCATCGGTGCTCGCCTGTGCGTGCGCGTCGAGCTGCGCGCGCAGTTGCGAGACCTCCGCCTGCACGGCCACGATGCGCGGCGGCACTTCGCGCTGCCCGCGCTCGGCCTTGGCGGCACGCTTGAAGTAGCGCGCGGCGTTGGCGGGAGCGGCGATCGCGGAATCGAGCGCGATCTCGATCGTGCGCGACTCGTCGGCGGGATCGGGCAGCGTCACCTGCGCCGCACGCGGCGGCACCTGGTGCGCGAAGGCGAGCAGCGCCTCGCCGGCGCGGCGGTATTCGGCGGCACGGCGCGCCTCGGCCAGGTCGCCCTCGAGCGCTTCGAGCCGGCGCTTGTGGCGCGTGAGCAGTCGCTTGAGCGCGCGCCGCACCTCGGCCGCGCGCGCCTCAGCGGGATCGGGCGCGGCAGCGGGCTGCGGTTCTTGCGAAGGGGGCGTCTCGGACATGGCGTCCGAAACTAGGCGGCGCGGTGGGCGTGAGCAAACGCGCACCGCGCCGCTCGATTCAGCGCGGTCGGCGCTCGGCCAGCGCCACCGCCCGCCGCGGCAGCTTGCTCTGGCGCGAGAGGCCCCACAGGTCCTGCAGCACGAAGTCCGCGAGCGCCTGCGCATCGGGACGCGCCACGTCCCAGAGCCCGAACCCGGTCAGGATCGCGGCGGGGCCCGTGCTTCCGCGGTAGTACGTCATGACCGGGCGCGGGAACGTGTCGCCCGACGGGTGCAGGTTGCCGGCCGGAGCATCGAGCGCATAGAGCGTGTCGAGCACGCTCTGCTCGTTCACCACGCTGGGATCGGGGTCGACGTCCTCCAGGATCGAGTTGGCCTGCGACAGATAGGCAAGGTCGATCCGGTTGACGTAGAACGACGAACTGGAGCTGGCCGCTCGCGTGGGCGGAAGGGGATCCGTGGCCGGCGTGCGGCGCCGCAGTTGCGTGGGCAGCGTGGAGTAGTCGGGCTGACCGGGGCCGGGGGCGCGATCGAGCGAGGTCGAGCGCACGATGGCGTTGGTCGCGCGGCCGACGACGAGCTCGGACTTCCAGTGGAACCGCTCGTACGTGAGGCGAGTCGGGTCGAGTTCGGTCGTGCCGGTGGGCCCCAAGGTCGAGCTGAACACGACGCCGAACAGACCCTGGTCATTGCTCGTGCGGTTGCGGTCGAACAGGTCCGCCATCGGGCCACCGGCACCGACCATCCAGACCTTGCCCCCGAGCCCCAGGTAGGCGGAGAGCACGTTGGCGCGGCCCGCCTGGCTCATGTAGCGAAGCGCCGTCACCGGCCGCGCCGCGTGGAGCGGGTCGGTGGCGAGTGCTCCGTCGAGGTCGACCATCCAGATCACATGGCGGTACTGGCCGAGGTCGAAGAGCGGCACGGCATGGCTCGGGTTCTCGTATCCCTGCCGGGTGCCCAGGGTGTCGAACGCGTACCCCGCGAAGATCCCCGGCGTGCTCGACACCGGAGCACCGGTGGGCGCAGGGC
>CADEFY010000086.1 GCA_902826705.1 uncultured bacterium | reverse complement strand
CCGCAGGAAGTGCACACCGAGCGCTGGGCCGAGAGGTCGTGCACCGCGCCGCAGTCGTGACAGTCCAGCGAGAGGAGCGTGGAGCGGAACGGCGTGCGACCGGTCAGGGACGTCCTCCCGCGAGTTCGGCCCGGAGCTTGAGGAACGACTGCCATCGCCGTTCGCCCACCTCTCCTCGCACGTGCGCCTCGCGCACCGCGCAACCGGGTTCACGGTCGTGTCGGCAGTCGCCGAATCGGCAGTGTCCCGCGTAGGGGCTCAACTCGGGGTAATACTCCAGCAGCGTGTCGGCGTCCACTCCCCAGAGCGCGAACGCCCGCACGCCCGGCGTGTCGATCAGCTCGAGACCCGGAGACGGTCGCAGCAACAGCGCGTGCGACGTCGTGTGCCGGCCCTTGCCGGTCTTCTCGTTGACCTCGCCCGCGAGCAGCTCGAGTCCCGGCGCGAGGCGCGAGAGCAGTGTGCTCTTGCCCACCCCCGAGTGCCCGACGAACAACGAGCGGCGGCCGGCGCATGCCGCGTGCACCGCGTCGAGCCCGCGGCCCTCCCGCGCGCTCATCGCAGCACCCTGCACGCCCGCGCGCGCGTACTCCGCGAGGATGTCCGCGGCCTCCTGGGCATCGGCGAGGTCCACCTTGTTGAGTGCGAGGAACACCGGCAGGCCCTCGTGCGCGCACTGCACCGCGATGCGGTCGACCAGCCCGGCGCGGAACTCCGGCTGGCGCATGGCCGCCACGAGCACGACCTGGTCGAGTCCCGACGCCACGACCTGAGGCTCCTCGCGCTCGCCTGCGGCGCGGCGCGTGAACGCGTTGCGGCGCGGCTCGACGGCATGCACCACCGCCTGCTCGCCCTCCCACGCCAGCGCCACGCGGTCGCCCACCACGACCGTGTTGCCGAGCGCCTTGCGTGCCCCGCGCAGCGCGCCGGTGACCGTGGCGGTCACGCGCATGCCGTCATCGGTCATGAGCACCACGCCGCCGTAGTCGATGCGCGAGACGGTGGCCACACTCGGGCGCGCGCCGTGTTCCGCGCGCGACAGCGGCCCGGCGGCCGGAGTGGTCAGCGGCGCGCCCCCGGCCCGACGACGGGCAGCTCGACGGTGAACACCGCGCCGCTCCCGGCGGGGCTCTCGACGTTCATGCGACCGCCATGGTTCTCCACCGTGCGGAACGACGTGGACAGGCCGAAACCGTGGCCGTCGGGCTTGGTGGTGAACATGAGCTCGAAGATGCGCGGCAGGTGCTCGGCCTTGATGCCCGGGCCCGTGTCCGAGACCACGACGCGCGCATGCCGCGTGCGCTCGTCGACCTCGGTGCGCACGGCGATGGCGCGCCGCGCCTCCTGGCTGCCCATGGCGTCGGCGGCATTGACGAACAAGTTGATGAACACGCCCTGCAACTGCGCGACATCGGCCGGCATCTCGGGCAACTGCGGGTCGAGGCGCACGTCCCACTCCACGCCGCGGAAGCGCTTGTCGCTCTTGACGAACTCGATCGTGCTCGTGAGCAACTGGTTCAAGTCGGTGGGCTCGAGGTCGACCACCTTGCGCTTGTAGTCCATGAGCCCCTTGGCGAGCACGCCCATGCGCTTGCCCTGCTCCAGGATGATCTGCGCGTGGCGCGGCGCGTTGCCGAAGTCCTGCTTCTCGGCATCACGCAACAGCATCTGCGCACGCGCGGTGATCGCGACAAGCTGGTTGTTGAGCTCATGGCCGATGCCCGCGGCCAGTTCGCCCTTGGCGGCGAACCTCGCGCTGCGCAGGTTCTGCTCCTCGGCCCGCTTGAGCTCGATGAAGCGCTTGTCCGACTGGAAGAGCATGAAGAGCGGCGCATAGAACAGCAGCACGCCCGGGTAGCCGACCGAGATGTACGAGATCACCATCAGCGGCGCGAGGAGGAACGAGGCGGCGTCGACCTCGAGGCGGGCGTGATAGAGCCAGTCCTCGCGCATCACGCTCCACCACCCGCGGTCGTTGGACCAAGCCACGGCCACGGAGACCATGGCTCGGTTGACCGCCCAGTAGGTGAGCGTGAGTGCCACGAACGGCAGCACCAGCGACGTGGCGCCGCCGCGCTCCAGCACGGCGCCGCCCACCTGCAGGCCCAGCGGGTCGCGGCCGCCGAGTGCGTCGAACACGACCCCGGCCATGAACGCGGACAGCGCGATCTGCCCGGCGTTGAATGAGGCGCGCACCCACGGCTTGCGCAGCACGAACATCTCGCCGAGCAGCGTGCTCACGGCCGAGATCCACACGCCGGCCTCGGTGCCCCACAGCACGACGGCGGACAGGCCCGCCGTCGCCGACAGACTCCAGGTGCCCTGCCCCGAGAGGTTGAAGCTCCACATCGTGTCGGACACGAGGCAGATCACCACCCACGCGACGAAGTGCCCCCAGTCCGCCATGAAGTGGTCCGGCGCGTTGAGCGCCATGACCGTGGCCGCCGAGAGCACCGTGGCGGCCACGAACCACCGCAGGCGGCGGCTCATCGTGCGGCTCCTGCGGGCGCCGCGGCCGGCGTCACGCCGAGCCCGGGGGCGTCGCTCAGGGTGATGGCGCCGCGCTCGCCCGGAGCGCCCGAGAACGGGTCATGCGCCAGCAGCCAGTGGCCGTCCAGGTCGAGCACGTCCGCGAGCGGCGCCAGTTGCGCGGCGGCGGACAGCGCCAGGCTCGACTCCACCATGGAGCCCAGCATCACCTTCATCCCGTGCGCGCGGGCCGCGTGGATCATGCGGCGCATCTCGCCGAGTGAACCGGTCTTCATGAGCTTGAGGTTGATGCCGTCGACGCGGCCGGCCAGCAGGCCCACGTCGTGCAGGTGGTGACAGCTCTCGTCGGCGTACACCGGGATGCCGATCCGCTCGCGCACCCAGCGCAGGCCATCGAGGTCGCCGCGTGCCACGGGCTGCTCGACGAGCGCGATGTCGAGCGGCTCGACCGCGCGCAGCACGCGCACCGCGTCCGCCGCGGACCAGGCGGCGTTGGCATCCACCTGCAGCCAACCCTTGTAGCGCGCGCGGATGCGCCGCAGGTTGTCCACGTCACCGGGCGAGCCCAGCTTGACCTTGATGCGCGGGAAGTCGATCACGCTCTCGAGCTTCTGCTCCATCTCCTCGGGACTCGCCATGCCGAGCGTGACACACGACACGGGCACCCGGCTGGGATCGAGCCCGAACAGCCGCCACACGGGCTGACCGAGTCGCTGCCCGATCCAATCGTGGAGTGCCATGTCGATCGCGGCGCGGGCCGCGCCATGCCCCTGCAGCACGCCGTCGAGTCGGGCGTGGATCGCGTCGATCGCGAATGGATCGCCGCCCAGGTGCGGCATCCAGGTGCGCAGGGCCTCGGCCACCAGCTCGGGCGTCTCGCCGTAGTAGTGCGATGGCGACGCCTCGCCCAGGCCCTCGAGGCCATCGTGCGTGAGACGCACCAGCGTGTTCTGGTGCGCCTTCTTCGAGCCGTGCGCGATCCGGAACTCGAATCGCGTCCGCAGCTCGAGCGTCTCAGGACGCAGCTGCACGGCGGCGGCGCTCCTCCATCCGCCAGACGATGGCGTTGGCGACCGCATCCGTGCCGTACCGCACGGGATCCGTGACGGGAAGTCCCGTCAGGTGGCCGGCGTGCTCCACGGCGCGCTTGGCCTCGGTCTCGTCGAGAGTGAGGGTGTTGAGGGCCAGTCCGAGCACGCGAGACGGTTGCAGCCAGCCGGCTGCGCGCTCGTGGTCGCGGATGAGCTCGGAGAGCGCCTTGATGCGCGGCGAGGGCGCGGCGTCGGCGATGCGGATGTGTGTGCGCCCCGCCTGGTGGCAGAGCACCATGGCATCGGGACAGGCGCCATGCAGCAGCGACAGCGACACGCCGGAGTACGCGGGATGGTGGATCGAGCCCTGCCCCTCGACGAGCACGATGTCGGCGTCACGCGAGGCCTCGAGCACGAGTTCCTCGACCACGCCCGCCACGAAGTCGGCGGGGATCGCATCGAGCGCCGCTCCGCCGTCGGCGATGAAGATGCCCGTCTGACCGGTGGCCACGAAGCGCACGCGCAGGTCGCGCGAGCTCAGCTCGCGCTCGAGCGCGAGTGCGGTGGTCATCTTGCCCACGTTGCAGTCGCTGCCCACGGTCAGCACGACCATGGCGTCGAGCTGGCTGGTGCGGCGCGCGGCGATCGGGCGCGCTGCCGGCGGCCGGCGCACATCGATGATGCGGCAGCCACGGCTCTGCGCCAGCGTGGCGAGTTCGGGGTCGTCGGAGAGGAACTGGTGCAGCCCGGCGAGCACGTCCCAGCCGCGCATGAGCGCCTCGGCGACCACCGTGCGCCACGAGGCCGGCAGCAGCCCGCCCTGCGGGGCGATGCCGAGCAGCAGCGTGTCCGCCTCGAACTGCGCGGCCTGGTCGAGGCTGCCCACCACCGGCACCGCGCCCCCGACGCCGACGCAGTCCTGCGTGGTGCGGCCCGCGCGCGTGGAGTCGATGACGGCCACGACCTCCTCGGGGCGCCAGCGCAGCACGCCGACGGCGGTCTTGGCATCCGCGGGCGTGAAGCTGCCCTCGGCCAGCAGGGCGATCCGACGGGGACGTCCGAGCATGGTTCCTGGCTCTCCTCGCTAGCGGAGGGACTCGTAGACCTGCACGTACCGTGCGACCATCTCGTCCGCACTGAAGCGCTCGCGCGCCACCTTGCGCCCGCGCCGGCCCATCGAGCGGCGCAACCGCTCGTCACCGAGCAGCGTGAGCACCGAGGAGACGTGGCCTGCGACGTGCTGCGGATCGTGGAGGAAGCCGGTCACTCCGTGCTCCACCACCTCCGGCAGGCCGCCCGCATTGGACGACACGACCGGCACTTCGGCGCTGAGCGCCTCGAGCGCGACCAGGCCGAAGCTCTCGGAGGAGCTCGGTAGTAGGAATACATCGGCAAGTGGCAGCAATTCCTCCATCAGGTCCTGATTGCCCAGGAAGAGCACGTCGCGGTGCACCCCCAACTCCCGGGCCAGGTGCTCCGCCCCCGCCTTCTCAGGGCCGTCGCCGACCATGACCAGCTTGGCGCGCATGCGCCGGCGGACTTCGGCGAAAGTCTGGATCACGACCGGTATGTTCTTGACCGGACGGAAGTTGGACGCGTGCATGAGCACACGGGTCGAGGGGTCGGCCAGGCGCAGCCGGCCGCGCTTGCGGGGGCTGAAGACCTCGGTGTCGATGAAGTTGTAGATCACCTCGATCGGCTTGCGGATGGCGAACGTGGCCTCGGCCCGCTCCTGCAGGAACCGGCTCACCGCCGTGACCCGGTCGCTCGATCGGATGCTGAACTGAGTCACCGAGAAGAAGCTGGGTTCGGCGCCCACGGCCGTGATGTCGGTGCCGTGCAGCGTCGTCACCAGGCCGAGCTGCGAGGGCAGCAGGATCTGCTTGGCGAGGACCGCGCTCGTCGCGAACGGCATCGCGTAGTGCACGTGGAGCACGTCGAGCTTGTAGTTCTCGGTCACCTCCACCATCTTCGCTGCGAGCGCGAGACTGACCGGCGCCTCCTCGAACACCGGGTAGTAGGCGGGCTGCGACTCGTGCAGGTAGATGTTGGACTCGAAGCCGCGCAGGCGGAATGGCAACCGCGAGGCGATGAAGTGCACCTCGAAGCCGCGCCGCGCCAGCTCACGTCCGAGTTCGCTCGCGACCACGCCGCTGCCGCCGAAGTGTGCGTAGCAGCTGATGCCGATGCGCAGCGGACGCTTGCCGCGCTTGCTGCGCGTCGCGGTCTTCTTCGCAGGACTCATCGGGACTCCCTCTCGGCGATGAGACTGGTGGGGTCGAGCACGGCGACCGGACCGCGCAGGCGGTAGGCCTCGCCATGCGTGACGCCGATCAGCGCGCCCCAGTGGCGTGCGCGGCCCTCGACCTCGGCCAGGAACCCGGGCGCGGTGAGGTAGGTGGCGGGGCCCGCGTCGGGGTCGAGCTGACTGCGGTGCTCGCGGAGCGCGGCCATGCGCTGCTCCCACACCGCGCTCACGTCCACCACGAGGTGCGGGCGTGCGCCGGTGCGGTAGAGCGCGAACATCACCCGCGCTGGCCGCCATGGCTCGCCGCTGGCGGCGAATCGGCGCAGACCCGCCAGATAGCAGGCACGCGCGACCAGATGCGCGGCTTCGACATGGTCGGGGTGCGCGTCGTCCGCGTCGGGTGCGATGACGAGCTGGGGCCGGTGTCGGCGCAGGCACTCCACCACGGCCACCTGTTGCGCGCGGTCGTGCCGGTCGAGTCCGCCATCGGGGAGCGCGAGCGTGGAGCGCTCCGCCACGCCGAGCACGCGCGCCGCTGCGGCCGCCTCATCGGAACGCGTCTGCGGCTCTCCGCGGGTCCCGAGTTCGCCGCGCGTCAGGTCGATGAGCGCCACGCGGCGGCCGGCAGCCGCGAGCCGCGCGGCGAGGCCGGCGCTCGTAAGCTCCAGGTCGTCCGGATGCGGGCCGAAACAGAGTGCGTCGTGCATGCTCACGCCTCCAGCAGCAGGTGCTCGTGCACGCCCTGGACCAGCCGCTCCGCATGTTCGGCGGCCAGCTCCACCAGCTCCGGGACGATCGCCGCGCCGCGGCGCGCCACCGGTTCGAGCGACGCGATGCGGCGCTCCTGCAGCTTGTCGCCCGGCAACAGCACGTAGCGCAGCCGGCGCCACGCCGGGTGCGCGCGGTCCTGCTGACCGCGCGCTTTGGCGAGCAGCCCCTCGTCGATGCGCGCGAACTGGAAGTCGATCTTGCCGCGCGTGGACTCGATCAGTTGCGGCAGGCTCGCGTCGAATCCGCGCGCGGCCGCCGCGAGGCGGTCGAGACTCGCCAGCGTCTCGCCACGGGCCGGCGCCAGCTCGCCCGCGAGCGCGGCGGGCAGGCGACGCTCGGCGGTGGCGCTGAGCACCTGGTCCGTGGCACAGACCACCGACCACGGATCGGCGCCTGAGGCCGCGAGCAGCTCGATCGCCGCGGCCGGCAGCCATGTGGCCCCGAAGCGCGGCGCGACCATGGCCGGCGGCACGCCGACGCCGGCGAACACCTCGCGGAGCTGCGCGAGGTAGGCGATCTCCCCCGGGCCGCACGCCATGAGCACTGTGGGGAACACGCCGTCCTGCACGGCGGGCCGCAGGGCCACGCTCGGGCTCAGCGTCACCGCCGCGCCTCGCGCGCGCGCCGCGCTCGCGAGGCACTTGTGCCGCCGTCCCTCGGCGATCTCGAACACGAACGACTCGAGCGACGCGTCGGTCAGCGGATGCCGGCCGCTCAGCGCCTCGAGCCGCTGGCCGGCGGCACGCGCCGCGGCCTCGAGCGCCTCGGCGTTCCCGAGATAGCGGTCGATCACCTCCCGCGCCGCCGCGCGGAACGCGGGCAGCCTCGGATCGATCACGACGAGCCCGGCCTCGGCGAACTGTGCGAGGAGCAGGGCCGACGTGGCCTCGCCCAGGTCGCGCGCTGCGGCGGTGGCACGGGCGAGCTGGGCTCGCGCACCGTCCACGCCGGGCAGGCCGTTCCAGTGCGTCAGTGCCTGGGCATGCAGCGACTCGAGCGGCGCCAGCGGCAGGTCGCCCACGAGTCCGCCCTCGGAGTGCGCGGTCGCCGGCAGCGCGAGGTCGTGGAGCTGCAGCTCGGCGTCGGAGAGCGAGACGCCGCGCACCTCGGCGAAGTCCGAGTCCTCGCCATGCATCCAGTAGAGCGGCACGCACGCGGAGCCGAGCCAGCCGCTCGCTGCGCGCGCGAGCCCCGCCGCACCTGCGGTCTTGTGCAGCGCGTAGAGCGGGCCGCCGAGTGGCGCCGGCTGCTGGCCCGCCACAGCGGCCACCGCCTCGCCGCGCGCCAGCCGATCGAGATTGGAGAGCGAGGTCGCGGACGCGCCGAGTCGCCGGTGGTACTCCGTCATCTCGCGCACGAGCGCGGCGGGCAGCGGCCGGCGCTTGGCATCCGCCAGGCGGCGCAGCGCATCACGGTCGCGGAACGTGTCGCCGAACCGCTCGCGCGCGATCGGACCGCCCGCGAGCAGGTCGGCGACGAGCGGGTCGTGCAGCCGGTCGTAGGGCGCCTCGGGCCGCCCCACGACTCGCGCACGCAGCGCCGACGTGCGGCTCGTCACGCGCCGCGCCTCGCGTCGGGCACGAGCCCGACCTGGTCCCACGCGCGCTGCGCGGCCGCACGCCCCACGCGATCGGCCACGGCGAGCCCCGTGCGGAACGCGTTGCGCACCTCCTCCGCTCCCGCGCCCACGCGCTTCGCGCCGAGCAGGTGGCTCACGAGCTGGCGCTCCCAGCCGAGTGCCGCGAGCGCGGCGATGGTGATCAGTTCACGTTCGCGCACGAGCAGCCCGGGCCGTGACAGCACTCGGCCGTAGCCATGCTCCTCCATCCACACCGCGAGGTCGGGATGCAGCTCCTGCACCATGGGGATCAGGCGCGCGTGCGCACGCCCGTAGACGCGCCGGCACAGCGCCGTGCCGCGCGCGCGCCACTGCGCGGGCGTGCCCTCGCGCGAGCGCTTGGGCCGGCCGGGCCAGACGCTGTTGAGCACGCGCAGGCTCTCGAGCGCACTCGGATAGCCCGCGTAGAGCATCAGCATGAGCGCGGTCTCCTCGGCCGCCGTCCGCACGGTGCCGCCGCGCTGCGCGGCGAGCAGCGCGCGACGGGCCCGGCGCGCGTCGCGCACGGCCATCGCGGCGGCGAACGCGCACAGGGCGCGCACGCGCACGGCCAGCCGGCGCGTGGATCGTTCTTCGGTGTTTGACGGTGCCATGAGTGGCGAACACTATCCTCTCGGGTCCGATCGCAGGCAACTGACGCCCGTCGCCTCACACGTGCGTGTCGCACTCCCGAGGGGTCCTCATGAGACCGAGCCGATCCGAGCCGCCTCAAGGCGCCACGTGCGCGGTGCGCCGCTGATGCGGGACGCGCGCGACCTGCTCCGTTCGCTGCTCACCGAGACCTCGAGCGGAGAGCCGTGGCACGGGGCCTCGGTCATGGCGACCCTCGCGGGTCTCACACCGGCCCAGGCGCTCGCGCACCCCATCGCCGGGGCGCACTCGATCGCCGAGACCGTGCGTCACATGGCCGCGTGGAACCGCATCGTCGCTGCGAGGCTGTCGGGCCGCGATCCCGAGGTCACATCGCGCATGGACTGGCCGCGCGTGGATGCCCGCGACCCGGAGGCATGGACGGCCGCACGCTCGGACTTCGAGGCGTCGGTGTCCGAGCTGGAGCGTGCGCTGCAGCAGTCGGACGCTGCGTGGTACCGCGCCGGCGAATCCGGCTTCGTGCTGCGGCGGAGCCGCAACGCGCTCGGCAGCCTGACGCACCTGACGTGGCATGCCGGCCAGATCTCGATGCTCCGGCGGGCGCAGGGCCTGCCGCCACACGAGGAGTGAGTCGGCTCAGCGCCTCGTGACCCGGCGCGCGAGCGAACGCACGAGATCGGTGAGCGTGGTCAGTTCCTCGACGCGCGCCAGCTTCAGGGCCAGCGAGCCGAGCACGAGCGCCAGCACGATCGCGCCGCCCACCACCCCCGCCTCGGCGGCGAAGCCGGTGTGCCACGCGGATCCGATCCACGCGAGCCCCGCCGCGAGCAGCGCGCAGACCGCAGCGCTCGCGATCAGCACGCGGAGCGCCGTCGAGAGGATGCGACCCGCCTCGATGCCGCCGGCGCGGCGGCGCAGCAGCCACGCGAGCTGCGCGAGGTTGGCGAGCGAGGTGAGCGACGTGGCGAGCGCGAGGCCGCGGTGCTCGAGTCCCAGGCCCGCCCACGGCCCCACGAACAGCAGGTTGAGCGCGAGATTGAGCGCCACCGAGACCATGCTCGCCTGCACCGGCGTGCGTGTGTCACCGAGCGCATAGAACGCACGCGAGAACACGCCCACGGCCGCGAACGCCGGCAGCCCGATGCAGTACATCACCAGCGCGTCCGCGCACTGCGCGGTGTCGAACGCGGTGAACCGGCCGTGCTCGAAGAGCAGCGCGTTCAGCGGCCCGGCCATCACCGCGAGGAAGAGCGCTGCGGGGATCGTGAGCACGCACACGAGCCGCACCGTGGCCGAGAGCGTGCTGCGCAACGCGGGCATATCCTGATCGACGGCGGCCCGAGACAGGGCCGGCATCGCGACCGTGGCGAGCGCCACGCCGAACACCCCGATCGGCAGCTGCATGAGCCGGAACGCGAAGTAGAGCCACGACACACTGCCCTCGCGAAGCGACGCGGCGATCACGGTGCTCACCGCGAGGTTCACCTGGGTGGCCGCGAGTCCCACCGTGGCCGGGAGCATCAGCGAGGCCACCCGCCCCACGCCCTCGTGCGGGGCGGGCAGCTGCGGCGCGAGCGGGAATCCCAGCTGCCGCAGGCTCGGGAGCTGCACGACCCACTGCAGCACGCCGCCGAGCAGCACCCCCCACGCCATCGCCACGATCGCCGGCTGGCCGAACCACTGGCACACGGGGATCAGTGCGACGCCGAACACGATCATGCCCACATTGAGCAGTGCCGGTGCGAGCGCCGGGGCCACGAAACGGTCGCGCGCGTTGAGCATGCCCATGGCCACGGCCGCCAGCGCCACGATCGGCAGGAACGGGAGCAGGATGCGCGTGAGCTGCACGGTGAGCTCGAGCTT
>CADEFY010000085.1 GCA_902826705.1 uncultured bacterium | reverse complement strand
CAACGTAGGGAGGACGCGCATGCGGAGTCGGGCGAGGGGTGGGCGTCGGCGCCCGCAGGGGAAGCGGGCGAAGGAGCGCCGCGGGGGTTGCGGCCGCGGGAGGGTAGGGGAGCCGCGCGCGGCTTTCTACTGGGAATTCGCGCGTCCGCTCGCCCGCGGGTACGCTGCAACCGAACTGCGGATCGCTTCTCGACGTCTCCCGAGGCCCTGACTCCATGCCCACTCGCACGCTGCTCCTCGCCGCACCGCGCGGCTTCTGCGCGGGCGTCGACCGCGCCATCGACATCGTGGACATGGCCCTCCAAGTGCACGGGGCGCCGATCTACGTGCGCCACGAGATCGTGCACAACCGGCATGTCGTGGACGACCTGCGGCGCAAGGGGGCGATCTTCACCGACGACCTCGCCGAGGTGCCGCGAGGTTCCGTGGTGATCTTCTCGGCGCACGGTGTCTCGCCGGCGATCCGCCGCGAGGCCGCCGAGCGCGGGCTCCGCGCGCTCGATGCCACCTGTCCGCTCGTCACCAAGGTGCACCTCGAGGCGCTGCGCTATGCCCGAGAGGGTTACTCGATCGTGCTGATCGGGCATCGCGACCACGTCGAGGTGGCCGGCACCATGGGCGAGGCGCCCGAGGCGATCACGATCTGCGAGTCCGTCGCCGACATCGAGGCGCTGGACCTGCCCGATCCCGATCGCGTCGCGTACATCACACAGACCACGCTGTCGCTCGATGATGTGCGCGCCATGGTCGAGGCGCTCCGGAAGCGCTACCCCAAGGTCAAGGAGCCGACCAAGGACGACATCTGCTACGCCACGCAGAACCGCCAGAACGCGGTGAAGGCCATGGCGTCACGCGTGCAGACCGTGCTCGTCGTGGGCGCACCGGCGAGCAGCAATGCCAATCGGCTCGTGGACGTGGCGCATTCGCTCGGCAAGGCCTCGTACCTGATCGAGTCGGCGGACGACATCGACGACGCGTGGCTGGTCGGCGACGTCGGCCTGACCGCCGGCGCGTCCACCCCCGAGCACGTCGTGCAGGCCTGCGTGGCGCGCATCCAGTCCGCGGGCGACTTCGCGGTGGAGGAGTTCCGCCTGGTGGAGGAGCGCATCATGTTCCCGCTCCCGGGCGAGCTGCTGGCTGTGGCGCAGGAGCGCGGCGTGGCGGTGCGGGCGGGCAACGAACGCGCCGCCGAACGCGCCATGGGCGAGTTCCGCATCACCAAGCACTAGTCCGGGCCAGCCTGCCGCGCGATCCACTGCACCACCTGCGCGCGGCCCGTGTGATAGCGGCCCTCGATCACCTCGCGCTCGAGTTCCGCGGCGTGGAGGCATTCGAGTCCCCGGAGCTCCTGCTCGAGCGCCGCGAGCGTCATGAACCGGCTCGGGTCCTTGGGGCCGCCCGTGCCGCGGCTCGCCTGCTGCGGCGTGTACGCCTCCAGCAGCAGCACGCCGCCCGGCGCGAGCGCATCATGGATCCGTGCGTGCAGCGCCCGCCGCACGTCGAGCGGCACGTGCGCGAAGATGCTCACGATGCCGTCCCAGCAGGCGCGCCCCAGGTCGAACCCGGCCAGATCGGCCACCACGGTGGTGATTCGCACGCCGCGCTCGCGCGCCAACTGCTGCGCCTTGGCGAGCCCGACGGAGGACTGGTCCACGCCCGTCACGTCCCATCCGCGTGCCGCCAGCCACACCGCGTTGCGGCCCTCGCCCTCGGCCAGGCACAGCACACGGCCGCCGGCGGGCAGCCGATGGGCCTGTTCGCGCAGGAAGTCGTTGGGCTCGGTGCCGAACGCCCAGCCGGGTTCCGCGTAGCGCGAGTCCCAGTGCGGTGGCGGCGGGGCGTCGTCGGACATGCACGCAGCATAGTCGCGCCGCGGTTGGCGCGCCCGCGGGCCGTCCACTACCTTCGGCCGACATGCTCACGTCCGCCGCGTACCTGCTGCCCAGCGTCCCGACCATGCTCATCGACGAGCAGCGCGGCGACTACACCGAGATGATCGAGGCGCTCATGCTCACCGGCGAGCGCCTGCTCGCCGAGGAGCCCGCGGCGATCGTCGCCGTGAGCGCGCGCTGGCGCAGCAGTGGCCCGTTCCAGGCCGACGAGTCGCCGCGGCACAGCTCGGTGATCGACCTGCCCGGCTGGGGTGTGGAGCCGCGCTACGACTGCCCCGGTCACCCTGCGCTCGCGCGCGCGCTCGTGGACAAGGCGCTCGAGCGCGGGCTGCGTGCCGGCACGGCTCAGCATGGCACCGACACCGCGATCAGCATCCCGCTGCACTTCGTGGCCCGATCGCGCCGCGTGCCCGTGGTGCCCGTGTCGATCGGCGACGGCCCGCTCGAGGACCACCGCGCTTGGGGCGAGGCGCTGCGGCATGCGCTCAACGCGTGGCCCGAGCGCGTGGCGTTCGTGGTGTGCGGTGCGCTGTCGTTCAGCGAGCACGATTTCAACCTGCGACGCGACGTGCCCGAGGGCGCGGCCACGGACCAGCGCGTGCTCGAGGCACTGCGCGATGGCGCGTGGAGCGAACTCGCGCGGCTCGAACCCGCGGCCGCCGAGCGTGCGCGCCTCGAGTCCGGGCTGCGCCACCTCGAGGTGATGCGCGGGTTCCTGCTGGTCGACGCACCCGGCGAGGTGCTCGCCTACGAGACCTCGCCCGGCATCGGCGTGGCGCTCGCCGCGTTCGCGCTCGAGCACACCGGCGGCTGAGGCGCGCATGCGCGTGCTGCTCGTCAACGCGTTCCACTGGCTGAAGGGCGGCGTCGAGCGCACCTACCTCGACGAGTCGCGCTGGCTCACTGCCGCGGGGCACGAGGTCTCGCACCTGGCGTCGCGCAGCGACCGCGACCTACCCAGCCCCACGCGCGATCTGTTCGCACCGCCCGCGGACTTCACCGAGGGCGGCTCGGCGCTCGCGCAGCTCGCGCTGCTGCCGCGCGCGCTGTGGTCGCGACCCGCCGCGCAGGCCATGGCGCGCGTGATCGAGCGCGCGCGGCCCGACGTGGCGCACCTGCACGCACCGAGCCGTCACCTCACGCCCAGCATCCTGGCGCCGCTCGCGGACGCCGGTGTGCCCGTGGTGATGACGCTGCACGACTTCAAGCCGTGGTGCACCAACCGGATCCTGTTCGCACACGGCGAAGTGTGCCGCCGCTGCCTGGGCCGCCGTCACTGGCAGGCCGCGCGCACCGGCTGCGTGCAGGGCTCGCGCGTGAAGAGCGCCGTGGGCGCGGTGGAGGCCATGCTCCACGACGCGATCGATGCGTACGCGAGCGTGCGGCTGTGGGTGTGCCCGTCGCGATTCGTGCACGACGAGGCGCTGCGGTTCGGCGTGCCCCCCGAGCGCCTGCGCGTGCTGTCGCACGGCGTCGAGCGGCTGCCGACCGTGCCGCGATCGCCCGACGCACCCGAGCGCTATGCGTTGTTCATGGGCCGGTTGTCAGTGGAGAAGGGCGTCAAGCTGCTGCCAGCGATCGCGCAGCGCATCGCACCCGTGCCCCTGCTCGTGGCCGGGGACGGACCGCTGGCGGACTGGCTGCGCCAGCAGGCCGTGCCGGGCCTCACGCAGCTCGGGCACGTCGAGGACGCCACCCTCGCCCGGCTGCGCGCGCACGCGAGCGTGGTCGTGGCGCCGAGTCTGTTCGTGGAGCACTTCGGCTACAGCGTGGCCGAGGCGCTGCTCGATGCGCGGCCCGTCGTGGCCGCGCGCATCGGCGCGCTGCCCGAGCTGGTGGAGCATGAGCGCACCGGGCTGCTCGCCGACCCCGGCGATGCCACCGGCTTCGCGGCGCTGGTGGCGCGCGCGCTCGCCGACCCGGCCGCCGCGGCGTGGGGGGAGGCCGGTCGCGAGCGAGTGTCACAGGTGGGCGACCCCGCCGTACACACGGCCGGGCTGCTGCGCGTCTACGAGGACGCGCGGCGCGGCTGAATCGTGAGTGTGCAGCAGGCGCCCGAGCGCGCTAGATTGCCCCGCCGCATCCCCGCTGTCCCCTTGCCAAGGAGGTCCGTCATGAACCGCAGGTTCCTCGCACTCGCGTGTGCCGCGCAGCTGCTGCTGCCCGCACTCGCACTCGCCCAGCATTCGCATGAGCCCATGACCGGCGTGCGCAACGAGGCGTGGCTCGTCACGTGGGATGCCGCCGAGAAGGCCATGCAGCTCGCCGAGGCGATGCCCGCGAACAAGTACGCGTGGCGCCCGTCCAAGGACGTGCGATCGGTGTCCGAGGTCTTCATGCACATCGCGCAGGCCAACTACTTCCTGCCGATGGTCATGGGCTCGAACACCCCCATGACGCAGGACGTGCTCATGAAGTACGACACGTCCGAGAAGGACAAGGCCAAGGTGATGCAGGCGCTCAAGGACTCGTATGACTTCGCCAAGCACACCATGGAGCACGTCCAGGACGCGGAGCTCGATCAGAAGGTGGACTTCTTCGGCAAGCCCGTCACCAAGCGCATGATGCTCATGATCATGGCGGCGCACTCGCACGAGCACCTCGGGCAGGCGATCGCCTATGCGCGCATGAACGGCGTCACGCCGCCGTGGACGGCGATGCAGCAGGCCGAGGCCGCCAAGAAGGCCGCCGAGGGCAAGAAGTCCGGCTACTGACCGCGCGGGTACGGCGCGTGGCTACCGCTGCGCGCCGTACTCCCACGCGTCGACGCCCGGCTCGAGCTCGAGCCCCAGCGCACACGCGATGCGATTGGCCGAGTTGAAGTACGCGGCCACGACGGTCGCACGCACGATCGCCGCGTCATCGAAGCCGTACTCACGCAGGCGATCGACGTCCTCCTGCTTGCGTTCGCTCGGCTCGCAGGTGAGCGCGACTGCGGCATCGAGCAGCACGCGGTCGCGCGCGGTCAGGTCCGCCTCGCGGTAGTCGCGTGCCACGGCCCGCGCCAGCGGTTCGCCCACGAGGCGGGCCAGGCGCGGGCCGTGATGCGCCACGCAGTATCCGCACCCGTTGGTGGCCGACACCACCACCGCGATCAGCTCCACCTGCGCCATGGTGAGCGGCGCCGCGTCGTCCGTGGTGGCCTGCGCGCACTCGAACTGGCCGTCGAGCGTGGGCGGGTGGACGGCGAGCACCTGCCAGTAGTGCGACACGGCGCCGCGGCTCGAGCGCGCGGCGATGCGGCGATAGCGCTCGGCGAGCGCCGAGTCGGCCTGCTCGGGAGCGACCCGTGGCGTCCAGCTCATGCGTGTTCTCCGGGAGTGGGGATGGGCGGTCGGGACCGTGCGTGCGGCGTCCGGGCGCGCATTCTCGGCCGCTCCTGCGGCGCCGTCCAATGCGGTGCACGTCAGCGTCGCGTCAGGTCTGCGCGCGCCGCCTTGTGCGCTGCGGCGGGCGGCGCGTAGCGTCGGCGCATGCTCCCGCGCTCGCCCCTCTCACGCCTCATCGCCCCGCTCGCCGTCTTCGCGCTCGTGTTCGGCGTCGGCGTGGCCTTCCGAGAACCGCTCACCGCATGGTGGGTCAGCCGCCAGCCGCCGCCTCCGCCCGTCTCGGTCGACACGCGCACGCTGCCCGAGGACGCCATCGAGCGGTCGCTCGCTCAGGCCGGCGTGGACAGCACGCGCCGCGACGAGTGGGTGGAGACCGTGCCCGGCATCGACGCCCGGCTGCTGTCGGCGGCGCAGCGCGAGACGTTCATCCGGTTCGCCAACGCGCGCCGGTGCAGCTGCGGTTGCGGCTTCACGCTGGCGGCCTGCCGTGCGTTCGACCCCAGTTGCGAGAGCAGCCTGCCGCTCGTCACGGCTCTGTTCGACTCCGTCGCCCAGGGGCGGATCGCCGACGCCGAGGGGCTGCGCGCCCGCCCGCCAGCCGGTCGTTGACCCGCGCGAGCAGCGCGGCCTAGTCTTCGCGCATCACTTGCGAACCCCGCGCCCCCGCGCGTGTGCCGTCTCTCGCAGGACCCGACCCCTGCATGCACCGTCTCTCGACCGATCCCAATGCTTCCCGGAGGACCTCGTCATGGCCTGGAAGGAACTCACCCCCAAGACGTTCGCGAGCATCCGCGAACTCGACGGCATCTCGGCTCGCACCCAGGAAGAGCACTACGAGCTGTACAAGGCGTACATCGCCAAGACCAACGAGATCCAGAAGAAGCTCGACAGTGTCGACCGCACCACCGCCAACCAGATCTTCAGCGACCTGCGTTCGCTGCGCGTGGACTACTCGTTCGCGATCGGTGGCGTGAAGAACCACGAGATCTTCTTCGCGCATCTGGGCGGCAAGGGCGGGTCCCCGTCGGGCAAGCTCAAGGAGCTGATCGAGCGTGACTTCCCGTCGTATGACGCGTGGCTCGCCGACTTCAAGGCCAGCGGCCTCGCCGCGCGCGGCTGGGTGTGGCTCGCCTACGATCACGACCTCAACGTGCTCACCACCGTGGTCGGCGACGCGCAGAACACGTTCCCGCTCTGGAACGCCACGCCGATCCTGGCGCTCGACGTGTACGAGCATGCCTACTGGTTCGACTTCGGCCGGCTGCGCGCCAAGTACATCGAGGCGTTCTTCAACAACCTCGACTGGAACGTGGTCGCCGCCAACCTCGACCGTGCCCTCGCCATGCAGGCCGTCAACCGCTGATCCGGTGTCGGCGAGCGCGGCCCCCGCGCTCCGACCCTCGCCCCGGGCTCCTCGACCGCAGGAGCCCGGGCTCATCTCCGGAGGTCCCACTTGGCCACCGCGACGCTGCTGCCCACGATCGGCAAGCCCGCGCCTGATTTCACGCTGCCATCCACCAACGGAGAGCCGGTCTCGCTCAGGCAGTTCAAGGGCAAGAAGTCCGTGGTGCTCTACTTCTATCCCAAGGACGATGCGCCCGGGTGCACCAAGGAGGCGTGCGGACTGCGCGACATGAGCGCCGAGTTCGAGCGTCACGGCGCGGCGATCGTGGGCGTGTCCACCGATCCGATCGAGTCGCACCTCAAGTTCCGCGACAAGCACCAGCTTCCGTTCGTGCTGCTCTCCGACGAGGACGGCGCGGTCTCTCGCGCATACGGCGTCTACAAGCAGAAGCACCTGTACGGCAAGAAGTACCTGGGGATCGAGCGCACCACGTTCATCATCGACCGCACGGGACGCATCGCGCAGATCTATCCCAAGGTGAAGGTCGATGGCCACGTGCAGGATCTGCTCGAGTTCCTCGGCGACTGATCGGCTCGTCCAGGGTGGTCCAGTCCCGCGCACACCCGGAGGCCGCGTGTTCCTCGCGCCCAGGGTCCCCGTACCCGTCTTCCCGCTGCCGGCCTTCGTGCTCTTCCCCGGTGCGCAGGTGCCGTTGCACATCCATGAGTCACGCTATCGCAGCATGATCCGCGATGCCGCCACCGGCGAGCGCCTGGTGGCGATGGCCACCCTCGGGCCCGGCTGGGAGCATGAGTACCACGGCAGTCCCTCGTTCCTGCCGCAGGGCTGCCTCGCCGCGATCGACTCGCTCGACTGGCGCCCCGACGACCGCTACGACCTCGTGCTGCGCGGCGTGGTGCGCGTGCGCTTCACGCGCACCGTGCGCGAGTTCCCGTACCGTGCGTGCGAGGTCGACGTGCAGCCCGACGCGCCGGTCGACGAGGCCGATCCGCTCACGACGCTCGAGCGCACCGGGCTGATCGACGCCCGCGAGCGGCTGCTGCCGCTGGGCCCCGAGGCGTGGGTGATGCCGCCCGTGGTGCCGCCGGACGCGCCGTTCGAACGGCTCGTCGGCGTGATCGCGCAGTCGCTGCGCGCCCCCATCGAACGGCGGCTCGAGTGGCTGGCGCTCGACCGGCTCTCGGACCGCGCGCGGGCCGTGCGCGACCACATGCTGGCGATCGGGGCGCGGCGAGGGGCGTGACGGACGCCGCGGCGCGTCGCCGCAGCGGCGCGGAGGGGCGCTGCTTCTCGCGACGGACGTCGGAGTCCCCCGATCCCACAACCGTCCACGCGGTCCACAGCGCACCCCGGCGCGGCCCCGGGCTGCGGCTCCGGGCACTATGCTGGTGTGCGCGCGCTCGAGGCAAGCGTAGATCCGATCGACCCGACGCCAGCGAGCCATACCGGAATCTCCTGGGGCGCCCGAGCCGGCGGGCGGGGTAGGCTGCGCGCCATGCGCTCCCACGATCTCGGATTCACGCTCTCCTGGCTCGGTCACAGCGCGTTCCTGATCGCCACTCCCGGCGGCCGGCAGGTGCTCATCGACCCCTTCCTCACGGGCAACCCGCGCACCCCCAAGGGCTTCACGCTGCCCGCGCTCGACCTGATCCTGCTCACCCACGGGAACGGCGACCACCTGGGCGACACCATCGAGCTCGCCAAGGCGCATGACTGCCCCGTCTTCTGCGGCTTCGAGCTCGGCGAATGGCTGCTCGCGCAGGGCGTGGCGCGGGCTTCCGGCATGGGCAAGGGCGGCACGCAGCGTGCGGTCGGTGTGTCGGTGACCGGCACGCATGCGATCCACTCGAGCAGCATCGACATGGCGGGCGGCGCGTACGCCGGCGAGCCCATGGGCTTCGTGATCACGCTCGAGAACGGTGCGCGCGTGTACCACGCCGGCGACACGGGCCCCATGCTCGACATGCAGCTGATCCGCGAGCTCTACGCGCCCGACATGGCATTGCTGCCCATCGGCGACCTGTACACCATGGGCCCGCGCGAAGCCGCGTGGGCCGCACAGGCGCTGGGCGTGCGGTTCGTGGTGCCCATGCACTTCGGCACGTTCGATGTGCTGACCGGCACCGTCGACGCGCTGCGTGCCGAGATGGCCGCGCGCGGCGTGAGCGCCGCCGTGATCGCACCCGAGCCGGGCGAAGCGGTGCGCTGACGGCGGCCGCCGCTCGCGTGTTCAGCCCTGCTGGATCCCGAACGCCGCCACGATGTTGTAGAGCATGTGCACGAGGATCGCCGCCGTGGTGCTGCGCCTCAGCCGCACGATGCCGAGCACCAGGCCGATCACGGCCACCGTGCCGATGCCGAACCAGCTGTACTGCACGTGCGCGATCGCGAACAGCAGGTTGGACAGCACGAGCCCCAGCCGCGGCTGCAGCGCACCGCGCACGAACAGCTCCTCGCCCACGCCGGCGCTGATCCCCAGCACCACGATGCCCGCCAGCGACAGGCCGCCCGCCATCTGCGCCACGATCGCCTGGTCGGCGGCGTACCACGCGGGGAACCAGCGCTGCTCGAGCTGCTCGAGTCCCGCGTTGGCCACGAGGCACGCCGCGACACCGCCCACAACGTAGAGCGCATCGACCGGCTGGAGCCGCGTCACGCCGAGCCGCTCGAGCGTCTGCCGCAGGTCCCGTCGCACGGCGGCGCCTACGCCCGCGAGCGCGATGGCGACGAGTCCGACCAACTGCGCCACGAGGCCCGCGGTGGTCACGAGACTCTTCTCCTGAGCGAGCACCGCCGCCATCAGCTCGTCGAACCGCAGCTGCACCGGCACGCAGAGGAGCACGAGCAGCACCGCGATGCGGGCCGTGAGCCGCAGCGTGCGCGTGGGAGTGTCGACGCGGAACAGCACGCGTGCGATGGAGTCGGACACGCGGCGGGAGATGAGCCCCAGCGCGAGCACGGCGCCGGCCATGCACCACGCGCGCACGAGCGGGCTCACGTCGGCGGGGCCGTCGGCGCTGGTGCTCAGGCCCGGCAGCATCAGCGCCATGAGGTACAACGCCGCGAATCCCGGCAGCACGGCGCGCAGCATCCATCGCAGCAGCCGGCCCGGGCCGCTGTGCCGCGGCAGCGTGTCGCGCACCCAGTGGCGGTACTCGGGGCGCGGCACGAGCGCATCCGTCGTCTGCGCCAGCACATACAGCCCTGCCATGGCGAACAGCACGGCGCCCTCGGCGAGGCCCGCGGCGGTGGTGGCGACGCCGCCCGCGAGCAGCGCGAGCAGCCAGCCGACGAGCCCGCGCCGGACGCGCCCGGGCAGCGGCGGCTCGGCGTCGGCGGCGCGCGTGGGATCCGGCGTGAGGCCGGGCGTGGCGGCGGGATCGGCGTCCATGGCAGACTCAAGATACGTGAACTGCGCTGGATCGGCCCGCCAGGTGTCGCGGGACCGTGCAGCGCGAGCAGGCGGACCGGAGGTTCGGGCGTGCAGGTGACCGTGCTGTTCTTCGCGCAGGCGCGCGACCAGGCTGGGGCCTCCGAGCGCCAGCAGCCGTGCCGGGACGGCGCCACCGTGTCCGAGCTGCTCGACGGGCTCGTCGCCGACCTGCCCGCGCTCGCCTCGCTGCGCCCGCACCTCGCCGTGGCCATCGACGGCGAACTCGTGCGCGGCGATGCGCCGCTGCGCGCCGGCGCCGAAGTGGCGCTGCTGCCGCCCGTGAGCGGCGGCTGACCATGGCGCGGCTCACCGACACCGCGATCGACGTGGTCGCGCTGGCCAGTGCAGGCGCGCGCGAGGACTGCGGTGCGGTGGTGGTGTTCCTCGGCACCACGCGCGACCATCATGCGGGCCGCCGCGTGCTCGAGTTGGCCTACGAGGCGTATCCGCGCATGGCCGAGCCCGCGCTCGAGCGCCTCGAGCGGCTCGCGTGCGAACGCTACCCGATCGCGAGCTGCAGCATCGTGCACCGCCTCGGCGTGGTGCCGGTGCGCGAGGCGAGCGTGGCCGTGGTGGTGCAGGCCGCGCATCGAGCCGCAGCGTTCGACGCCGCGCAGTGGGTGATGG
>CADEFY010000084.1 GCA_902826705.1 uncultured bacterium | reverse complement strand
CTCGGGCCGTGGTCGAGGGCGGTGCTGAACCTGTCGCGCGCGGATGGGCCGCCGGGGATCCGACAGCTCGTGTTCGAGGAGGTGTTCGCCGAGGTGACGATCGCTCCTCCAACGGACGGCGCGTGGGAGCTGCGTGGCATGGTCGCCGATGGGCGGGACACCTGGGACTTCGTGGGCGAGCGAACAGGCGTGGGCCTGGCGGCCCAGCTGCGGCTGCCCGCGGCGCTCTCGAGCGAGATCACGCTCGAACAGCAGCGCGTCGAGCGCGTCGGCTTCTCGGGATTCCGGCAGTCCTACCAGGACCTGCACGCCACACTCGCCGTCACGCGCGGAGGCTGGGGCACGCTGGGACTGACGCTCACGCGCACGACGGACCCGGTCGATCGGCCCTCGGACCTCTTCGGCGAACCCACCGCGCCGTCCGCCCTGTTCGCTGGCGTCTCGCTGGCCAGTCGCGTGGGCCGATCGCATGAGGTCGAGCTGTTCGCGGGCCGCCGCCGCGGCGGCCGTGCCTGCATCAGCGGCACGTGCTACGAGGTGCAGTCGCTCGAGGGCGCCGAGCTGCGGGTGACCAGCCGGTTGTGAGGCTCGACCCCGGCCCGGACTACGCCATCATGCGGTAGCCGGCATCCACGTAGAGCACCTCGCCCGTGATGCCGCTCGCGAGGTCCGACAGCAGGAACGCCGCCGCCGAGCCCACCTCGTCCTTGCTCACGTTGCGCTTGAGCGCGGCCTTCTCGGCGGCGTCCTTCAACTTGTCGGTGAAGCCGCGGATGCCGCGCGCGGCGAGCGTGTTGACCGGCCCGGCGCTCACCGCGTTGACACGGATGCCCTTGGGCCCGAGCTCCATGGCCATCTGACGGGTCATCTGCTCGAGCACGGCCTTGGCGCTGCCCATCACGTTGTAGCTCGGCACGGCGCGCTCAGCGGCGAGGTAGGTGAGCGACACGATGCTCGCCCCCTGCTTCTCGAGCAGCGGCAGCATGCGCTGGCTCACGTTGAGCAGCGAGAACGCGCTCACCTCGAGCGCGAGCTGGAACCCCGCGCGCGATGTGGCCAGGAAGCTGCCCTCGAGATCCTCCTTGTTGGCGTACGCCACGCCGTGCACCAGCACCTCGAGCGAACCCCAGCGCGCGGTGAGGTCGGCTGCCACGGCGTCGATCTGCGTGTCGTCGGTGACGTCCATGGGCAGCGTGATCGTGCCGGGAAGCGTGCCGGCCAGTTCCTCGACGCCGGATCGCAGCCGTTCGCCGGCGTAGGTCAGACACAGCGTGGCGCCCGCGGCATGCAGCTTCTGGGCGATCGCCCACGCGAGGCTGCGGTGGTTGGCGACGCCGAGCACCAGTGCGTGGCGCCCCGCGAGATCGATGCTGAGCATGTGGGCCTCCTACGGGATCGCGAGTCGCGCCTAAGCGGTGCGCTGCTGCTCCCAGACTCGGATGGGCAGGATGATCACCTGGATGCCCGCGAACTGCAGGCGGCGCTGGATCGAGAACGCGGTCTCGTGGTGGAGCGCGCGCGTGAGCACGGTCTCACGCTGGAACACGAGCTGGCCAGCGAACACCATCGACCGGCGGAACTCCTTCTGAAGGTCGAGACAGATGTGGTCCAGTTCGTCGATCAGGTCGGTGCCGAGCGTGAAGCGGTACTCGGCGTAGTAGCCCATCTTCTGCGCGAGCTCGACGTACTTCTCGAGATGGCCGCGCACCTGGGTCTCCAGCGCCTCCACGCTCTCGACGCCCTTGAACTGACCGGAGTCCACGAGGCCCACCGAGACGAACACCATGTTCTTGAAGTGGCGCGGGAACATGCGCTGCACGGTGAGCAGCGTGTGGATGCCGAGGCCTGCATAGGACTCCACCAGCACGATCGCCGTGGGGCCGTCGGGTGCCAGCTCGGGAGTCAGCTCGCGTTCGGGCATGGGCAGGTCGGCGAGCACGTCGTCGAGGCTCTTGAGCACGGTGCGCACACGGGTGTAGTGCCGGCGCACCACGACGCACAACGCCACGAACCCACCGGTGACGATCAGCGTGATCCACCCGCCCTGCATGAACTTGAACACGACCGTCGTGACCAGGATGCCCGCCGTGACCGCGGTGCCGAGCGAGGCGATCACGATGCGGCGGCGCCAGTGCTCCTGCGTGGCACGCGTGAGCCACCAGTGCCGCACCATGCCGAGCTGCGACAGCGTGAACGTGAGGAACACGTTGATCGAGTACATGACCACGAGGATCTTGACCGAGCCGCCCGTGTAGATGAGCGTTGCCGCGGCGGCGAGTCCCATGGTGACCACGCCGTTCTGCGTGACCAGCCGTTCGGACAGGTGCGCGAATCGCTTGGGCACCCACTGGTCGACGGCCATGGCGGCCAGCGTGGCGGGGCCGGCGATGAACCCCGTCTGCGCCGCCACGAACAGCAGCGCGCCGGTGGCGAGCAGCGTGCCCACCACGATCCACTCGCCGACGGGCCAGCCGTTCACCGTCCAGCCCTGCGTGATGATCGACCACAGCGTCGCGTTGAGCGTGCGGCCGGGCTCGTGGTGCACGCCGTTGAGCAGATAGCAGAGCAGGATGCCGCCGGCGGTGAACGCCAGCGAGATCGCCATGTAGGCCATGGTCTTCTTGCCCGTCTCCACCCGTGGCTCGCGCAGCATGCCGGTGGAGTTGGACACGGCCTCGATCCCGGTGAACGTGCCGCCGCCCAGTGAGAAGGCCTTGAGGAACAACGCGAACACCCCGAGCAGTCCCAGCTCGGCGGTGGCGTTGCGCGTGTCCGCGAGCGTGTCGGCGACCAGATGCGACGCACCGTCGAGGTGCGTGAGGATGCCTGTGGCGATCAGCGTGATGTGGGTGACCATGAACGCCAGGAAGATAGGCAGCAGCACGGTGACCGATTCCTTCACGCCACGCAGATTGAGCGCGGTGAGCCCGAGCACCACGGCGAGTTCAGCCGGCAGCTTGTAGGCCTGGAACGTGAGGGGCAGGAACGAGAAGATCGAGTCCACACCCGAGGCGACCGAGATGCCGATCGTGAGGATGTAGTCCACCACGAGCGCGCCGCCCGAGATCACGCCGGGCCCGTTGCCCAGCAGCTTGGTGGCCACCAGATAGCCGCCACCGCCGCTCGGGAAGAGTTCGATGATCTGGCTGTAGCTGGCCGAGATCAGGAACACCGTGAGCACCATGGCCACGGTCAGGTACAGTGCCAGATGCGTATGGTGCCCGAGCGTGAGGAACGCCTCCTCGGGGCCGTACGCCGAGGAGGAGAGCCCGTCGGAGCCGAGTCCGACCCAGGCGAAGAATGCGATGAGTGCGAGCTGGTGGTGGATCCTGGGGTCGAAGAGGTTCTTCCGACCGCCGATGATGAGACCCCGCAATCGTTCGAGCATCCGCGGGAAGCTACGGGAGCGTCGCGGACCTTTCAAGGTCCTGACGCCGGCGGGCGCGTGAGCGCGTGGCATCGACTCGGCGTCGGGCTCGTCGCGCTCGCGCTGGTGGCGGGATTCCGCAGCGACCGGCCGCCCGCCGTGGGACGCGTGGCCGCACTGCGCGCAGCCATCGCGCCGCCGGGCACCGCCGCGCTGCCGCGCTTCGCGCTCTTCGGCTGGGTGAGTCCGCCGCGCGACCACGCCACGGCCGAGCGCTACGCCGAACTGGCCGAGGCCGGTTTCGATGTGACCGTGCTCGCCTGGGAGGACTCGGGCACCGTCGCGGACAATCGCGCGCGACTCGACTTCACGCGTCCGCTCGGCGTGCGCAACCTGATCCTCGACATGCGGCTCGACCGCCTCGTGCACGACATGCCGTCCACGTTCGGGATCGTGGACACGGTGGCCGCCACGTACCGCGACGATCCGGCGCTGCTCGGCTACTACCTGGGAGATGAACCCACCGAGGAGCGCTTCGCGTGGCTCGGACGCGCGTTCGAGCTGTTCCGTCAGGCCGACCCCGCGCATCCGGCGTGGAACAACCTCCTCGGGCCTGCGCCCTTCGCCTCGAGGTCGGCGTGGTTCGACTACCTACGCGCCTACATCGCGGCCACATCCCCTGCGGTGCTGAGCATGGATCACTACGACTTCCGCCTCGATGGCGATCTTGGCCGATTCGTCGAGGCGCAGGCCGGGGCTGCCGCTGTGGCGCGCGAAGCCGGGATCCCGTTCTGGAGCATCCTCCAGCTCACGCAGCACCTCGCGTTGCGGCCGATGACCGAAGGATTGCTCCGGTGGCAGTGCGCGCATGCCCTGGCGTTCGGCGCGCGGGGTCTGGGGATCTTCACGTACTGGACTCCTGCACCGGACTCGGCGTACGGCTGGCGCCATGGGATGGTGTCGTGGGGCACCGCGGAGCGCACGGACCACTTCGAGATGGTGCGACGGGTGCTCGCCGACATGCGGGTCGCCGGCGAGGTGCTGGCGGGTGCGACTTGGCTCGCGACCTCGTTCAGCGGCGGGGGCGTGCCCGTGGGCGGCACGGCGTTCGCACCGGACTCGCTGGTCCTGAGCCTCGAGGGCCGCGCCACGCTCGGCGTGTTCGCCGACTCGCTGGGGTCGCCGATCCTCCTCGTCGCCAACCGGGACTCGTCCGCCTCGGGCACACTCGTGCTCGAGCTGGGGGGCGATCGCCGCGTCGTGGAGTCGCGCTCGGACTACACGTACCGCGTCCTCGAGACCACACGACTGCCCGGGCGGACGCGCGTCCTCCTGCACATGGCTCCGGGTGGCGCCTCGGTGCTGCGGATCTCCGGGCCGCTGGCGACTGTGGGTGGGACGAGCCTCCTGCTGCAAGCGCATCCGGGGCCGGCCTCGGGCTCTGTGCGCTTCACCGCCGTCGGCCTCTCGGGTCCCGCGCGACTCGAGCTGCTCGACCTGTCGGGCCGCCGGGTGTGGGGCATCGACCTGACTGGCGCCACCGCGAACCTCGAGTGGCAGGGTCAGCGCGAGCAGGGCGGGCGGGTGCCGCCGGGCGTCTACCTCGCACGACTCGAGGATGCGCGCGGCGTCCGCGTCCAGCGTGTGCACTGGCTGGGCGGCCGGTGAGTGTTCGCCGGTTCCGCACGCTCGCGGGGCTCGAGCGCGCGATCGTGAGCTGCGAGGCCTGCCCGCGGCTCGTCGCGCACTGTCGCGAGGTGGCGCGCACCAAGCGGCGGGCCTATGCGGCCGAGACGTACTGGGGTCGGCCGGTGCCGGGGTTCGGCGATCCCCGGGCGCGGCTGCTGCTCGTGGGTCTGGCGCCCGGCGCGCATGGCGCCAATCGCACGGGCCGCATGTTCACCGGCGATGCGAGCGGCGACTGGCTCTACCCGGCGCTGCATCGCAGTGGATTCGCCAGCCAGCCCGAGTCGACGCATCGGGGGGATGGGCTCACGCTCCGCGATTGCTGGATCGCGGCGGCCGGGCGCTGTGCACCGCCGGACAACAAGCCGAGCCCCGACGAACTCGCGCGCTGCCGGCCGTTCCTCGCCGCGGAGCTCGCGCTGCTGCAGCACGTGCGTGTGGTGGTGGCGCTCGGACGCATCGGGCACGAGGCGTTCCTGCGCGCCTCGGGGTGGTGGGAGCGCTTTGCGCCGCGCGAGCGGCCCGCGTTCGCGCACGCGGCCGAAGCCGCGCTCCCCGACGGGCGCACGCTCCTGTCGAGCTTCCATCCGAGCCGGCAGAACACGCAGACGGGCCGGCTCACGCGGGCCATGTGGCACGCGGTGTTCGATCGAGCGCAGGTGCTCGTGCGGGCGGCCGGCGACTAGCCGATCCCTGCGCGCCTCACTCCACCAGCGCGAGGCAGAGGCCGTCGTAGCCCTTGGCGCCCACGGTCTGCAGCACCGTCGCCCGCACGCGCGACTCCGCGGCGGCGAGTGCGAGCGTCTCGCGCACCGCACGCACGGCTTCGTCGCTCGACGAGGCGTCGGTCACCTGTCCTTCACGCACGACGTTGTCGGCCACGATGAGTGTGCCCGGACGCGAGAGGGCGAGACTGGCCCGCCAGTAGTCCGGGTAGCCGGTCTTGTCGGCATCGATGAACACCAGATCGAACGGCTCGACGCCCTCACGCTGGAGTGCGGCCAATGACTCGGCCGCCGGCCCCGTGATCACCTGCGCACGGTCGCCGACACCCGCACGCGCCAGGTTGTCGCGCGCGACGGTGGCGTGGTGCTCGCTCAGCTCGAGCGTGACCAGCGTGCCTCCCGGCGGCAGCGCGCGCGCCAGCCAGATCGCGCTGTAGCCGCCGAGCGTGCCGATCTCGAGGATCCGCCGCGCGCGCGCCAGCCGCGCCAGCATCCACAGCAGCCGTCCCTGCGGAGCGGACACGGCGATCGGTGGCAGGCCGGCCGCCGCGCTGCGCTCGAGCGACTGTTCGATGTCGGCGTCGCCGCCGAGCAGCAGGTCGGTGACGTAGCGGTCGACGGCACTCCAGGTGTCCTGCGACATGGGATCGCTCCGAGCGGAGGTGGGTGGCAGCGCGTGCGTCAGGGCGTGTGCGGCGGATCGTCGACGAAGTAGTCCTGCATCATGACGGTGAACCAGCCCGGCTCGAGGCGCGAGTCCGGCGTGTCGAGCACGCGCGCGTGCGGCTTGAGGTCGAGCAGCGGCGTGCCATCGACGGCATCGAGGCCGCGCACGACGAGCGCGTCGGGCGACACCCCCACGATCGCGCAGGTGGTGATGCCGATCGGATTGGGACGCATGCGGCCGCGCTGCGCGAAGACGCCCAGGCGAGGCAGGTCGCTCCGGCCGCGCGGATGCCGGCGCCAGTCCGCCGGCGGCGTCTCACCGTCGGGGTCCAAGTGGAGCCAGGTGACCACGATCACGTGCGACCACGACTCGAGGCCGGCCAGTCCGCCGCGATACTCGGCGTGCAGTTCGAGCGTGGACTCGAGCGCACCCCACCCCGCGTCGCGCGGATCATGGCGGCCGTTGCGCACGGCGCCGATCGGAGTGAGTGGGATCTGCATGAGGCGCAGGATACTGCTTGACCGCGTCCGGCGATGCGTGCACCGTGCGGAGCGTCACATCTCCTGGGTGCCCGCACACCGCGGGTTCAAAGGGAAGCGGGTGAGATCCCCGCACGGTCCCGCCACTGTGATGGAGTGGCGCGCCAGCATGGCCACGGAGCCGAGAGGCTCCGGAAGGCCGGCGCGCCGCGAGCACGGCAGCCGCACGCCGCACTCGGCCTCCTCAGTCAGGAAACCTGCCCAGGAGCCAAGAGTCGCCGCCGCCTCGGAAGAGGGCGTGCACGGCGTCGGGCAGCCGTCTTCGCACTCGGCCCCGTCTCCGCGTCGCTCGCGCCGCGGAGACGGGGCCGGATCGCATCCGGTGCGAAGGACGCCGTGATCGTCACGCTGTTGCTCGCTGCCCAGTTGGCCGCGGATTCGCTGCCGCCGCCCGTCGTCACGCTCCGCGAGGAACGCGTGACGCGCGCGCGCGTGCTGTCCGAGGCGCGCCGTCGCACGCCCACGGCGTTCGTGACCGACCTCGATGTGGCGTCCGCCCGCCACACGGTGACGTCGCTGCCCGACCTGCTGCAGCAGGCGGCGGGCGTGCGCGTGGTGCAGTACGGCGGCCTGGGCGCGTTCAGCACGCTGTCGCTGCGCGGCGCGCCGCCGGGGCAGGTGAGCGTGTACCTGGACGGTGTGCCGCTCACCTCGGCGGCGCACGGCGTGGCCAACCTGGCCGACCTTCCGGCCACGCTGCTCGAGCGCATCGAGGTGCATCGCGCGCTCTCACCGCTCGGCATGGGGGTCGCCACGCCGGGAGGGGCGGTCAACCTGGTCACCGGCACGCGCGCACAGGGTGCCTCGCTGCGTGCGGCCGCGGGCTCGTTCGGCACGCACGAGATCGCCGGCGGCTGGGCGCGCTCGCGCGGTGCGTGGAGCGCGCTGGTGCACGCGGGGCATCAGGGTTCCGACGGCGACTTTCGCTACTTCGATGACAACGGCACGCCGCAGAACGCGGCCGACGACGCGATGAGCACGCGCGTCAACGGTCGCTTCGATGCGGCGAGCGCGCTGGCGCGGATCGCGTGGTCGCCACGCCCCGAGGTGAGGATCGTGCTGCGCGGCGAGGGCTTCCATCGCGCGCAGGGCGTGCCGGGCGTGGGCGCGGTGCCCGCGCTGCACCCGCGGCTCGCGTTCGACCGCGGCCAGTTCGCCGGTGAGGCGCAGTGGGCGGTGGCGCCTTCGGCGCCCGCGCTGCTGGCGCGCGTGCAGGTCCAGCGCACGCGGTCGCGGTTCCGCGACCGCGAGGCCGAGCTGGGATTCGGCGTGCAGGACACCGACGAGCACTTCTTCGACGACGCGGCGTCGCTCGAGGTCTCGACGCCGTCGGCATGGCCGCATGTGTCGGCTTCGGTGGGTAGCGCGCTGCGACGCGAGCGCGCCGAGCCCGCGGCGCCGACCGAGGGGTTGCGCCTGCCACCGGCCAGTGCGCGCTGGGGCGAGGGCGCTTGGGTGAGTGCCCAGGTCCGTGCGCTCGGCGAGCGGCTGCTCGTGCACGCGGCGCGCCGCTGGGACCGGCAGTTCGATGCGATCCGCTCCACCACCTCGAGCGGCGGCGCGAGTTCCGCCGACCGCCACCGCACGCTCGACAGCCCGCAGGCGGGGCTGCGGCTCGCGCTTCCGTTCGAGGTGGAGGTCCGGGCCAACTGGGCCAGGGCGGCGCGTGCGCCCGGGTTCCTCGAACTGTTCGGCGATCAGGGGCTCGTGACCGGCAGCCCGGGCCTCTCGCCCGAGCGCGGCGAGCACTGGGACGCCGGCGGCGCGTGGCGCGGCGTGCGCGGTGCGTGGCGCGCGAGCGCCGAGTGGTCGCACTTCGAGGGGCTCGCGCGCGACCTGATCGTGTTCCAGCGCGTCGGCCCCACCAGCACGCGCGCGACCAACGTGGCCCGCGCCGCGCTGCGCGGCGAGGAACTGAGCGCGCGACTCGCACACCCGCACGTGGCGCTCACCGGTGCGAGCAGTTGGCTCTCGGCACTGCACACCGCCGATCCGTCGCTCTATCGCGGCCGCCGGCTGCCGCAGCGGCCGTCGCGGCAGTCGAGCCTGCGGCTCGATGCGTCGTGGCGCGCCTGGAGCGTGTCCACCGACGTGCTGCACCTGGCTGACAGCTTCCTCGATCCGATCAACTTCCGCCGCGTCCCCAGCCGCACGCTGGTGAGCGCCTCGGTCGCGACTCGCTGGCGCCAGCATCGCCTGGCGTTCGAGGGTCGCAATCTGGGCGATCGCCGAGCGGAGGACGTGGGCGGGTTCCCCTTACCCGGCCGCACCCTCGCGATCTCGCTCGAGTCGCGATGGGCGGCCAACCCATAGATGGAGGCCTGCATCATGCGACTGCTCACTCCACTCCTCGCGCTCTCCACGCTGTGGCTCGCGGCTGCGCCGTCCGCACACGCGGCGAGCAAGGCGTTCGTGTTCGGCACCGACTTCTCCACCGGCTCGCTGAGCGCGGTGACGACGCCGGGCCTGGCCAGTGCATGCGATGTGGCCAGCCCGCACTCCGACGCACGGCTGCGCTTCTTCG
The DNA here is from genome assembly GCA_902826705.1 of uncultured bacterium. Taxonomy (GTDB): domain Bacteria; phylum Eisenbacteria; class RBG-16-71-46; order RBG-16-71-46; family RBG-16-71-46; genus CADEFY01. The sequence goes on along the minus strand of CADEFY010000084.1, from coordinate 1,172 downwards.
GAGGGCAGTTGTTCGTGATCAACCGATTCGGAGCCGACAACATCCAGATCGTGGATCCCGTCTCGTACGGCACCGTGCGGCAGTTCTCGGTGGGCAACGGCGCCAACCCGTACGACATCGCGGTGCTCTCGCCGACGCGCGCCTACGTCACGCGCTACGAGCGCCGCGAGCTGTGGATCGTGGACCCCTCGACCGGGATCAAGACGGGCGAGATCGACCTGGGTGGCTTCGCAGACGCCGATGGCGTGCCCGAGATGGACCGCATCGCGGTGGTGGGACCGCTCGCGTTCGTGTCATTGCAGCGGCTCGATCGCACGGGCGGCTTCGTGCCCACCGACAGTTCGCTCGTGGCGGTGATCGACACGCGCACGGACGCATTGGTCGACTGCGACGCGGTCGAGCCCGGCGTGCAGGCGATCCTGCTGCCGCGCACCAACCCGGTCACCGACTTCGCGCTCGATGTCACGACGAGCCGTCTGCTGCTCGGTTGCGCCGGCTTCTATGGCGTGCTCGACGGGGGCATCGTGGCGATCGACACCGCGGGGCTCACCTCGGCCGGCGTGGTGGTGAGCGATGCGCAGTTGGGTGGCGACTGCAACGACCTCGTGTGGCTCTCGCCCGTGCAGGCCTATGCGATCGTGAGCACGCCATCGTTCGTCACGACACTCGTGCGCCTCGATCCGGCCTCGGCCAGCGTGGGCCCCACGCTGTTCGACCCGGGCGCGTTCGCGCTGTCCGACATCGAGTGGGATGGCGGCAGCGAACTGTGGCTGTGCGACAGCCGCTTCGTGGGCGGCGCCGTGCGGCGGTTCTCGACGGCCACCGACCTCGCGCTCGGCGCGCCGCTCACGTGCACGCTTCCCCCCCAGGGGCTGGCGTTCGATCGCGCCAGCGGCCCGTTCGCGGACGTCTCGCCGGCCGCGCAGGCGCTCGCGCTCTCGGCCGCGTGGCCGCAACCGGCCCGCAGCCCGGTGCGCTTCTCCTGGACGCTGGCCCGAGCGGGGGAGGCGCGGCTCGAGGTGTTCGACGCGCTCGGCCGCCGCGTGCGCGTGCTGGCCGAGGGGTGGCAGCCGGCCGGGCCGCGCGAACTCGCGTGGGACCTGCTCGATGCGCAGGGCCGCCGTATCTCCGCCGGCCTCTATCTCCTGCGCGCGCGATCGGGAGCGGGGGAG
>CADEFY010000083.1 GCA_902826705.1 uncultured bacterium | reverse complement strand
CCGTGGCGTCGAAGCCCGAGATCGTCAGCTCGGAGCTGCCGTCCTCGTTGAACTCCACCGTCAGCGAGCCGTCGTCCAGGAAGTTCGTGCCGCGGTAGCCCGAGTCCGCGGCCAGATCGTCGATCTGGTCACGCAGGTCGTCGAACTGCCCCGCCAGCGTGGCGCGGTCCGTGGCGTTCGCCGAACGAGCCGAGGCCGCGAGACCCTTCATCTGCTCGACCAGCTTGGTGATGCCCTCGATGCCCTTGAGGGCGGACTTCACCGTCTGGATCGCCTCGCCCATGCCGTCCTTACGAGCCGCGAGGTCCGCCGCGCGGTTCGAGTGGTTCTGCGCGGCGAAGAAGGCCGACGCATCGTCCACGGCCGAGTTGACTCGCTTGCCAGTCGCCAGACGCGTCGTGGTGCGGTTCTGCAGCGCGGACGTCATCTGAAGCTGGATCAGGTTGCCACGCATGCCGCCGGCCAGGGTGATGTCGTTGATCGCCATCGTTCTGCTTTCCCTTTCTCGGGAACTGTTCTGGAAGTGCGTCCCGGCTTCTGCCTGGCGGTCGGCCTGGTGGCCGACGAGCCCAGTGTCGGATCGCTCGCGCCGGACTTGAGCGCCGGCGCGTGCCGTTCGACTCGGTGGGTGAGATGACCCGATGCGCCCGGAAGTGCCGCGCGGATCGCGACGAGAACGGCCGGCGGGCGAGTGCGCATGGCACCCATCCCGCCGGCCGTGACCTCCGTGTCCTCTCATCGAGCGACGAGCGGATCCTCCGCTCGCGCTCCCGCGGATCCCGCCGCGGTGACTAGAACAGTCGCAGCACCGACTGCTGCGCCTGGCTCGAGAGCTGCAGCGCGACGACGCCGAGCTGCTGGCGCGTCTGCAGCGCGAGCATGTTGGCGCCTTCCTCGTTGGGGTCCGCCGCCGTGAGCGTGTCGGCACCCTCGGTGAGCGTGTTGATCATCTCGGTCGTGAACTCCTGCCGCGTGGTCACGACGCCGTTGCTCGACGACAGCGTCTTGGCCTGCGTGCGCAGCTCCGTCAGCGCCGCATCCATGTCCGCGACGGCACCGTCGATGTCGGTGTCGGCGACCCAGTCGTTGGCCGCTGCCGTGATCGCGAGATCACCGCCGACCGTGGCGTCGAAGCCCGAGATCGTCAGCTCGGAGCTGCCGTCCTCGTTGAACTCGACGACGAGCGTGTCGTCATCGAGGAAGTTGGTGCCCTTGTAGCCGGCGTCGCCCGCGAGGTCGTCGATCTGGTCGCGCAGGTCGTCGAACTGGGCCGCCAGCGTCGCGCGGTCCGCCGCGTCCGCCGAACGAGCCGACGCCGCGAGGCCCTTCATCTGCTCGATCAGTCGGGTGATGCCCTCGATGCCCTTGAGGGCCGCCTTCACCGTCTGGATCGCCTCGCCCATCGAGTCCTTGCGGGCCGCGAGGTCGCTGGCGCGGTTCTGGTGGTTCTGCGCCGCGAAGTAGGCCGAGGCGTCATCCACCGCGGAGTTCACGCGCTTGCCGGTGGCGAGGCGGGTGGTGGTGCGGCCCTGCAGCATGGCCACCATCTGCAGCTGGATGAGGTTGCCACGCATGCCGCCGGCGAGGGTGATGTCATTGATCGCCATGATCCCAACTCCTTCTGGAGTGCTGGTCACGAACCCCGCGGCATTCTGCCGCGGCACGTCGAACAGACGTCGGCCCTACTCTCGGCGGCTCGCGCCCGGGCTGAAGGGGTGGTGGCGCGAATGTGCGAGAGCGTCCCGGGCGGGCTGCTGCCTGAGACGAGTCCGCCCCCGTCTCCGCGAAGGCGACGGGGGCGGCGAGTCGCTCTAGCTGCCGGCGATCAGCGCAGATACTCCGTGAGTGTGGCCTGCATCACGCGTCCGATCGTGGCGTAGGCACGCTCCAGCGCCGCCTGCTCCTGTTGCAGGCGCACGATCGCCTCGGCCGGGTCCACGCTCACCAGCGTGTCGCGGCGCTCGAGCAGGTGCGACTGCAGCTTGGCAAGGCGCACGCCGCTGTCCTCGATCTCGCTCAACCGCGACCCCGTCTCGGCCTGGGCCCGCATGATCGTCTGCGTGGCGCTCTCGAGGTCACGCGCTGTCGCGGAGATGTCGTCGGGGGTCCCGGTCTGGAGCGCGGTCATCAGGTCGTCGATCGCGGCCATGGCGCCGCCGAACAGCGCACCGCCCTCATGATTCAACGCCAAGCCGACGCCGTCCCCGATCTGGACCTGTCGCAGCGTGTCGTCGCCCACGTAGGTGCCGTCGGCCTGGAACGGCGGCGTGGTGGACTGCGCGCCGCCGAACAGGTACTCGTTGCCGACCCGGGTGTTGCCGAGGGCGACGAGCTGCGTCTTCAACTGGCGCACGGCCGCCAGCGCCGCGACGCGTCCGGGGTCGGACGGGTCGCTCGACGTGGTGGTGGCCGCGAGGTCCTTGGCATCGCGCAGGGACTTGAGCACACTGGAGAGCGCGATGTCCTCGGCCGATAACCGGGTCGTCGCGAAGGTGCCGTTGCGGCGGTACTGCTCGATGTCGCGGGCCTGGGCTTCCAGGCGCATCACCTGCGAGGCATCGATCGGGTCGTCGGAGACGGACCGCACGCGTCGGCCGGTCGCAGCCTCGGCTGCGGCACGTTCGAGCGCCTGCAGACGGCCACGGAGGCCGGACGTCAGGCTGCGCTGCAACATCTGGTTCGTGATCCGCATGGAACCCCCTCGTCGGTGCGGGTCTGGCTCGCAGTATCGGAAACGCATGGAAGCGGCTTGAGCCACGTCTGCCCGATCGGGCGCGCCGGTTCGTCCGCACACGGCCTCCCGCGAGCGGGAGGTCCGACGAGGGGACATGTCCACCATCCTGTGCATCGACGACGAACCGTCGGTCGGTGTGGTGCTTGAGCACCACCTGGCCGAGATCGGACACACGCCCGTACTCGCGACGTCGGTCGCCGAAGCGCTCGAGGCGCTTACCCGCCAGCCCTTCGACCTCATCATCTCCGACTACCGCATGCCGCAGGCGAGCGGGCTGGACCTGCTCGAGACACTGCGCCAGCAGGGCACCGATGTCCCCGTGATCATCATGACCGGGTACTCCAGCGTGGAGCACGCCGTGCTCACCATGCGTCACGGCGCCGTGGACTACCTCACTAAGCCGCTGCGGCAGGAGGCGGTGCGCCTCGCGGTGCAGAACGCCATCGAGATGGCGCGACTGAAGCGGGAGAACGACCAGTTCCGGCGTGAGATCATCTCCCTGCGCGGACGCCGCACCATCGTGGGCGACTCGCCGGCCCTGCGTGCGGTGCTCGACACGATCGCCGCCGTGGCCCCGACGCGCGCGGCGGTGCTGCTCGAGGGCGAGTCCGGCACGGGCAAGGAGCTGCTCGCGCGGGCCCTGCACGACCAGAGCCCGCGTCGCGAGCAGCCGTTCGTCACGGTCAACTGCGCCGCGCTCCCCGAGGGCCTCGTGGAGAGCACGCTGTTCGGCCATGAGCGCGGCGCATTCACCGGCGCCACGCAGCGCCAGGCGGGTGCCTTCGAACGCGCGCATCGCGGCACGCTGCTGCTCGATGAGATCTCGGAGATGCGACTCGACCTCCAGGCCAAGCTGCTGCGCGCACTGCAGGAACAGGAGTTCGAGCGCGTGGGCGGCAGTTCGCCCGTCCGCGTCGATGTGCGCGTCGTGGCCACCACGAATCGCGACCTGCTCGCCGAGGTGGCGGCGGGGCGCTTCCGCCAGGACCTCTACTACCGGCTGGCGGTGGTGCCGGTGCGCACGCCGCCACTGCGCGACCGGCCCGAGGACCTGCCGGTGCTGGTGCGGCATTTCGTCGAGGCGTTCGCGGCCGAGCTCGGCGTCAAGGCGCCGGCCCTGCCGGACGCCACGCTCCGCGCGCTGGTCGAGCGGCGCTGGCCCGGCAATGTGCGCGAGCTCGCCAACGCGATCGAGCGGGCGGTGATCCTCGCGCGCGGTGGCGCGCTGACGCCGGCGCTCTTCGGCGCGGCCGAGCCTGCCCGCGCGGCGGCTCCCGCGGACGCGGCGTTGCCGGCGCTCGACCTCACGCAGCTCGAGCGCATCGCGATCGAGCAGGCGCTGGTGCGCACCGGAGGCCACCGCGCGCGCGCGGCCGAACTGCTCGGCATCAGCGAGCGCACCCTGCGCAGCAAGCTCAACACGCCGGCGGCTGCCGCGGTCTGACCCGCCAGCCGCACGCCCGCCCACTCCTGGTCCGTCCGCCGGGCGCGGCGATCTCTTCCGGCAGGAGCTGCCGCCGCGCGCCGCTCGCGCGCGCCGCTCGCCCGCCGCGCGCCGCGCGGCCGGACCGGCGGGTGCGATCCAAGCGCCGTGGTCGCGCGGGTTTCGCGGCCCCGCGGCGGGTCGGCGCCGATGCGGCACGCGGAACGGCACCCGCCTTGCAGTGACCTCCTCGGATCCGACCGAGGGGGGGAGCCATGATCAAGGGACTTTTCGGCAGTGGCAGCGTGACGTCGATGCTGCGAGGCGGGCTGGAGGAGACGTCGGCGACGCATCGCACGATCGCCCAGCGCGTCTCGAACGCGCTCACCTCGAGCACCAGCACCGACTTCGCCAGCGCGCTCGACGCCCAGAACGCCCAGCAGCGCGCGAGCGAGGTGGACCTCGAGCGCGAGATGGCAGCGCTCGCCGACACGCAGCTGCGTTACGAGGCGGATGCCCGCCTCCTCACCGAGGCGTATGCCCGCCTCCGCACGGCGATCCGCGAACGTGGCTGATCCGATCGGACGCTTCAGCCAGTGGCCGCGCCCGGTGCGGCAGCTCATGCGCCCGCTCGGCATGTCGGCCGACGGCATGGCGGTGCAGCAGCGCTTCCTCGAGGTCATCTCGCGGAACCTCGCCAACGCCGAGGTGACGCGCACGGCCGAGGGCGGGCCGTATCGCCGCCAGGTCGCAACGCTCGGCACCGGCGCGGATGGCGGACCCTCGACGCTCGGTGTGCAACAGGACACGCGACCGGGCCGGCTGCAGTACGACCCCGGTCATCCGGATGCCAACAGCGAGGGCTTCGTGGAGTACCCCAACGTCGACATCAACCATGAACTCGTCGACCTCATGCTCGCCCGCCGCGTGCACGAGGCCAACGTCAGTGTCTTCCAAGCCGCCAAGAGCATGCTGCGGCGCGCACTCGATATCTAGGGGGGATCGCATGAGCGTCCAGGGTCCGTCCGCTTCACAGCCCCGGTTCCCGGAACTGCGCCCGGAGCGCGTGGCGCAGGCGCGGTCACAGTCCGCCGCGCCTGCCACGTCCGCGGCCTCGCGCGACCACTCGCTGTGGGACGTGCTCACCGACGAGGAGCGCACGTTCTTCAGTCAGCAGTCCGCGCTCGGAACGCTGAGCTACGGCAAGCCACGCGGCGCGGTGGCCCCTTCGGCGCCCACGGGCCAGCGCCTCGACGTGAGGGCTTGAGCCATGTCCGACCTGCGCATCGAAGGCGCGCTGCGGGGGGCGTTCGAGCGACCCGAGCTGGGTGGGCCCGCGGCGTCCCCGTCGGGTCCGTCGTTCTCCGACCTCTTCGCGCGCGCTGTCAATGACACGAGCGGCATGCAGGAGAACGCACAGGACATGATCGGTGCGTTCCTCCGCGGCGAGCCCGTCGAGCTGCACCAGGTGATGGCCGCCAGCGAGGAAGCCGCCATCTCGCTCGAGCTGCTGGTCGAGATCCGCAACAAGCTCACGGACGCGTACCGCACCGTGATGAACCTGAGCTAGGGAGACCATGGCCGACTCCTCGCTTCCCCTCACAGACGCGCTGCGTGGCATGGACGCCACGCGCCGGTTCGTGCTCGCCGGTGCCATCGTCGCGATCCTCGTGGCGGTGGGACTGGTCGGCCGCTGGGCCTCGACGCCCACTTACGTGACCCTGTTCTCCGACCTCGACCTCAAGGAGTCGGGCGAGATCGCGGACCGGCTCACCAAGGCCAACGTGCCCAACCGGCTCGAGGCGGGCGGCACCATGATCGAGGTGCCGGTCGCCGACGCGGCCCGCGCGCGTGTCGCGCTCGCCAAGGATGGCCTGCCAGCGCAGGGCCGCCCCGGGCTCGAGTTGTTCGACAAGCCCTCGTGGGGGATGACCGACTTCACCCAGCGCGTCACGTACCAGCGTGCGCTCGAAGGGGAACTGGCCCGCACGATCGGGCAGATCGCCGGGATCGAGCGGGCCGAGGTGCACCTGCTCATGCCCAACACCGACGGGCTGCGCCGGCGCGGTCGCGAGGCGGCAGCCTCGGTGGTGCTGACGCTGCGCGGCGGCACTCCCCCGCCGGCCGAGACGGTGCAGGGCATCAGCTACATCGTGGCCAACAGCATCGAAGGGCTGGCTGCGGACAACGTCGCGATCATGGATGCGACCGGACGCGTGCTGTCGCTGCCCGCGCAGGGACTCGGCGGCGTCGGCCTGACGGGGCGGCAGCAGGAGGTCTCGCGCGGGCTCGAGCAGCGCACGGTGGAGAAGATCGAGTCGCTCGTGGCCACCGTGGTCGGCGTGGGACGTGTGCGCGCGCAGGTGTCGGCGCAGCTCAGCTTCGACCAGGTCGATGCGACCACCGAGACCTACGACCCGGACCGCCAGGTGCTGCAGACCGAGCAGCGCAGCGAGGGCGCGGCCGGCGACGGCAGCGGTCAGCAGACCATCGTGAGCAACCAGTACCAGAACTCGCGCCGGCTCGAGAAGAGCACGAGTCTCGCAGGCCGGCTCACGCGGCTCACCGTGGCGGTCCTGGTCGATGAGCGCTCGATGCGCGCCGGCGAGAAGGAGCGCCAGCTCGCCGACATCGAGGTCATGGTGCGAGACGCCGTGGGTGTGGACTCGACGCGCGGCGACCGGCTGAACGTGCTGGCCGTGCCGTTCGAGCCCGTGCAGGCGGCCGACTCGACGCGCGCGGCCAAGCCGAGCATCGATCCCATGGTGATGGTCGAGCGCGTGAGCCACCCGCTGATCGGTGTGCTGGCGCTGCTCGTCATGGTGTTCCTCGCGCTCCAGTTGCGCGCAGTGCTCATGCCCGCGCGGCCCAAGACGGTCGCGACGGGTCGCGGCCTGCCGGGCGCCGAGGTGCTGTCGGCGCGGCCGGCGGCGGCGGAGCCCGAACTGACGCCCGAGGCGGCGGAGATCGCGCGGCTCAAGAGCCGGTTGCATCAGGAATCCACGGACCGCCCCGATGTGACCGCCCAGGTGCTCAAGGCCTGGCTGACCGAGAGCCGGTCCTGATGAAGCCCGGATCCGGAAGGGCGCGGCTCGCCGACGAGCAGCCGCTGTCCGGCGCTCAGAAGAGCGCCGTGCTGTGCATGGCGCTGGGACCCGAACGTTCGGGCAAGGTGCTGCAGATGTTGTCCGCGCGCGAGGTCGAAGTGGTCTCGCGTGAGATCGCGAGCATGCCCATCGTGGCCGCCGAGCGGCTCACCGGCGTGATCACCGAGTTCCAGCAGGTCTCGCGCGCCGTCGAATCGGTGGCGCGCGGGGGCGTGGACTACGCGCAGCAGATCCTCGAGCAGACGCTGGGCCCGATCAAGGCGCGGTCGGTGTTCGAGAAGATCCAGGAGCAACTGATCGACACCGGCCTCAAGCGGCTGCGCAATGCGGAGCCCGAGGTGCTCTCGGGCATCCTGCGTGGGGAGCATCCGCAGACGATCGCGCTGATCCTCGCGCACCTCGAGGTGCGGCTCGCATCCGGCGTGATCCAGCACATGGACGAGCAGCTCGCTGCCGAGGTGCTGTACCGCGTGGCGCGCATGGACAAGATCGCGCCCGAGATGCTGATGCTGGTCGAGACCGGCCTCTCCAGCAAGACCGACCTGTCGCTGTCCGAGGAGATGACGCTCTCGGGCGGGCCCGAGGCCGTGGCCAAGGTGCTCAACCTCACCGGTGGCACGCTCGAGAAGCAGCTGCTCGAGAACATCGGCGTGCGCAACCAGGACATCGCCGGCCAGATCAAGGCCCTCATGTTCGTCTTCGAGGACCTGCTGCTCGTGGACGGCCGCGGCATCCAGCGCGTACTGCGCGATGTGGACACCAAGGACCTCGCACTCGCGCTCAAGGCATCGAGCGCGGAGCTCAAGCAGCACATCAAGGGCAACATGTCCGAGCGCGCGGGTCAGGCGCTCGACGAGGAGCTCGAGATGATGGGCCCCGTGCGCGTCAAGGACGTCGAGGCCGCGCACGCCCGCATCATCGAAGCGGTGCGGGCACTGGCCGACTCGGGCGAGATCATGATCCGCGGCCGCGGGGGCAACGATGACATCATCGCGTGACCGCGCGCAGTGGAAGCCGCTCGAACTCGCGGACCCGGAGCTCGGCCCGGCGGCGGCGATGGCCTCGGCCACCGCCACCGCGGATTGGCTGCCGTCGCTCGCGCGGCCTGCAGAGGACCACGCGGCCCAGTCGCGCGAGCTGGCCTACCAGCAGGGCTATGCGGCCGCGCTGGCCGCCGAGCGCGGCCGCATGGAGAGCGACGCCAAGCGCGCTCTCTCGGCCGTGGCGCGGGTGGCCGAGCAGATGGCGACGCTGCAGACGGACTTCGCCCGTGATCGCGAGCGCGACCTGCACACGCTGGCCGTCGCGATCGCACGTCAGGTGGTGCAGCACGAGCTCACGATCTCGCCGGAGCGCCTCACGGCCCTCGTGCATGCGGCGATCGAGCTGCTGCCGCACGACCCGCGCATCGAGGTGAGGCTGCATCCCGCGGACCTCTCGGCACTCGGCGCAGCGCTCGACGGCCTGGTGCCGGCGGGACGCGGCCTCGAGCTGACGTGGACACCGGATGCGTCGCTCGAGCGCGGCGGCTTCGTGGTCGAGACGCCGCAGCGGATCGTCGACGGCCGCGCCGACGTGGCGCTGCGAGAGCTCTGGGAGCGCCTCGGCCATGACTGACCAGGTGCACGGCATGAGCCACGCGCTCGAGCGCATCGCCGCCGAACCACGCCTGCGCGTCTACGGCCGCGTCACCCGCGTCGTGGGGCAGGTGGTGGAGACCAGTTCCCTGCCGGTGGCGGTGGGTGAGGTCTGCCGCATCGCTCCCGACGAGGAGCGCGGCATCCTCGCGCAGGTCGCCGGCTTCCACGAGCGCGGCGTCATGCTGATGCCACTGGGCGAACTCGAGGGCGTGCACCCGGGTGCCACCGTGGTGCCGCTGGGCCGTACGTTCCACGCGCGCGCGGGTGAGAGCCTGGTGGGCCGCGTGCTCGACGGCCTGGGTCGCCCGATGGACGGCGGCCGGCCGCTGGCGCGCTGCCGCGAGATGCCACTGTCCGCCGAGCCGCCCAACCCGCTCGACCGGCCCCGCATCCACGCGCCGCTCGCCACCGGCGTGCGCGCGATCGACGGCCTGCTCACACTGGGGCGCGGGCAGCGCATCGGCATCATGGCCGGATCCGGCGTGGGCAAGAGCGTGCTGCTCGGGATGATCGCGCGGCACACCAACGCCGACATCAACGTGATCGCGCTGCTCGGCGAGCGAGGCCGCGAGGTACGGGAGTTCCTCGAGCGAGACCTCGGCCCCGAGGGGCTCGCGCGCTCGGTCGTGATCGTGGCCACCAGTGACCAGTCGGCGGTCGTGCGCGCGACCGGAGCATTCGTGGCCACGGCGATCGCAGAGTACTTCCGCGACACCGGCCGCGACGTGCTGCTCATGATGGACTCGGTCACGCGCGTGGCGATGGCGTGGCGCGAGATGGGCCTGGCGGTGGGCGAGCCGCCCACGACCAAGGGCTACCCGCCCTCGGCGTTCGCGCAGTTGCCGCGACTGCTCGAACGCGCCGGCACGTCCTCGCAAGGCAGCATCACGGGGCTCTACACGGTGCTGGTCGAGGGCGACGACTTCAACGAGCCCGTCGCAGACGCGGCGCGCTCGATCCTGGACGGACACATCGTGCTCAGCCGGAAGCTGGCGAGCGCAAAGCACTTCCCGGCGATCGACGTGCTCGAGAGCGTGAGCCGGGTGCGCGATGCGGTCTCGCCACGAGGCGTGCTCGAAGCCGCCGACTCCTTCCTCAAGCTCGAGGCGGCGTACCGCGCGCACGAGGATCTCATCGCAGTCGGCGCCTACAAGAGCGGCGCCGATGCGCAGGTCGACGCGGCGATCGCGCTTCGCACCCGCATGCTCGGGTTCCTGCGACAGGCTCCTGCCGACGCCACGCACATCGACGACACGCGTGCTCGGCTCACGGAGCTGCATGCCGCCGCCGAGATGCCCCGTGTGGAGGCGGCATGAAGAAGTTCCGGTTCCGATTGGAGCGGTTGCTGGCGCTGCGCGAGCAGGCCGAGCGCCTGGAGGCGGCGGCCCTCGGGGGCGCGATGCGCGACGAGGCGCGCGAGCGCGACGGGCTCGCGCACGCGCAGACGGTCGAGTCGCGCGCGGCCGAAGAGGCTGCCGCCACGGGTGCGAGCGGCGTGCAGACCGTGGGGGAGCGCGCCCATCTCGATCTGGCGCGCGAGATGGCGGCGCGTGCCGCGGACGCCGCGGCGGAGGAGGTGGCGCTGGCCGAGGCCCGCACGCAGGCGGCGCGCGCGGCGTTCGGCGTGAAGCGACGCGAGCGCAAGACGGTGGAACGGCTCAAGGAGCAGCGCCAGGCGGCGTGGAACGACGAACTCGGGCGCGACGAGCGCCGGGACATGGACGACGTGGCCCTGCGGTCGCGCACCAAGGAGGGGGGACGATGAAGCTGGTGATCTTCGGCGCGATCGCACTGGTG